>JBGUGW010000001.1:0-7607 GCA_045111695.1 Candidatus Cryptobacteroides sp.
CGGCCCGGAGGCTGCGGCGGCGAAGGCCTCGGCCTTCTCCCGCAGCAAGGCGCGCCGCTGCTTTACCGACAGGCACATGCCCAGGCAGAGCTCGGCGTTGTTCTCGAACAGGCTGTTGGTCCACGCCGGGCCGAAGCCGCGGCCGTTGACCGTATACGGTATACCGGGCATGGCAGCGCCCCAGGCCTGCGAACATCCAGTGGCATTGGCCCAGTAGACGCGGTCACCGAAAAGCTGGGTGAGGAGTTTGGCGTAAGGGGTCTCGCCGCAGCCCGCACAGGCTGCCGAGAACTCGAGCAACGGACGGCGGAACTGGCTTCCCTTGACGGTATAAGGATCGAAAAGGTCTCCCTTGTCCTTGAGGCTGAGGGCGTACTCGAAACAGGACTTGTTCTGCTCCGAAAATGCTGCAGGAACCATCTCCAGTGCCCCGGAGGGACAGCTCTGGGCGCAGCTTCCGCAGCCCGTGCAGTCCAGTTCGGACACCGCCAAGGCGAAATGCAGGCCCTTGGCCTTGCCGTTGGCCGGAACGGTGACGAATCCCTCCGGCGCGGCGGCCTTCTCGGCATCGTCCAGGAGGAAGGGACGGATGACGGCATGGGGACAGACGAAGGAGCAGCGGTTGCACTGGATGCACTTGGCTACGTCCCAGCTGGGGACCCGCACCGCGATGCCGCGCTTCTCATAGGCCGTAAGACCGAGAGGTACGCAGCCGTCCGCGTAATTGACGAAACTGCTGACCGGGAGGTCGTCGCCCTTCTGCCGGTTGATAGGCAGGAGGAGTCCGCGCACCGCCTCCGGCAGGCCTGACAGATCCTCAGCCGGCGAGGCGGAAAGAGCCGCCCACGCCTCGGGAACCGGGATTTCGGTCACCTCGGCAGCTCCGGCTTCGATGGCGGCGACATTGCGCGCCACGACCTCGTCGCCCTTGGCGAAATAGGTCTTGCGCGCGGCGGCCTTCATGGCCTCGAGGGCCTCGGCCGTGCCGACGATGCCGGTGGCGGCGAAAAACGCCGCCTGGAGCACGGTATTGGTATGGCTGCCCAGGCCGAGACGGAGCGCCACGGCCGTGGCGTCGATGACGTAGAAACGCGCATGCTTCTGCGCCAGGGTGCGTTTCACGTCAGCCGGCAGCCATTCCTCCAGCTCAGCGCCGGAATGGCTGCAGTTCAGCAGGAAGATGCCTCCGTCCTTGAGCTCGGAGACTATGTCGTACTGTCCGATGTAGCTCTGGTTGTGACATGCGATGAAGTCCGCATGCTTCACATAATAGGAGCTCTCCACCGGCTTGCGGCCGAAGCGGAGATGGGACTTGGTGATGCCGAAGGATTTCTTGGCGTCGTATTCGAAATACGCCTGTCCGTACATGCCGGAAAGGGCGCTGACGATATGGACGGTATTCTTGTTGGCTCCGACGGTACCGTCGCCGCCGAGTCCCCAGAACTTGCAGCTGAATCCTCCCTCGGCAGCTCCCGAGTACGGGAGCGAAGGCAGGGACAGGAAAGTCACGTCGTCGTTGATGCCGACGGTGAATCCGTTCTTGGGATCGTCCGAGGCGAGATTGGCGAAAGCCGCCAGTATCTGGCCCGGGTCTGTGTCCTTGGAGGACAGGCCGTAGCGGCCGCCGATGACGGAAATATCGTCACGTCCGCTCTGCGACAGAGCGGTGCAGACGTCCTCGTAGAGGGGTTCGCCGGCGCTGCCCGGCTCCTTGCAGCGGTCGAGGACCGCAATGCGCCGGACGCTGGCCGGCAGCGCTGCAAGCAGATGCCTGGCGCTGAAAGGCCTGTAAAGGTGTACCTGCACGAAACCGGTCCTGGCCCCGCCGCGGTTGAGTTCATCCACGGCCTCGCGCACCGCGCCGGAAACGCTTCCCATGGCCACAACCACATCCGTGGCATTAGGATCGCCATAGTAGTTGAACAACTTGTAATCGCGCCCGGTGAGGGCGTTGATCTCTCCGAAATACTCCTCGACGATGCCCGGAAGGGCGTCGTAATAAGGATTGCAGGCCTCGCGGTTCTGGAAGAAAGTATCGGGATTCTGGACTGTGCTGCGCATCAGCGGATGCTCCGGATTGAGCGCGCGGGCACGGAAAGCCGCCAGCGCATCGCTGTCAAGCAGCGCGCGCAGGCGCTCAGAGTCGATCTGCTCCACGGTCGCAATCTCGTGCGAAGTGCGGAATCCGTCGAAGAAATGCATGAACGGAGTCCTGCCCTTGAGCGCCGCAAGGTGCGCCACGGCGGAGAGGTCCATGACCTCCTGGACGCTACCGGTACAAAGCATTGCAAAGCCGGTATTGCGGCAGCACATCACGTCGGAATGATCACCGAAGATGCTCATGGCGTGCGTACCAACGGTGCGCGCCGCGACGTGCAGCACGACAGGCAGGCGTTCGCCCGCAATGCGGTGCAGCACCGGAATCATCAGCATCAGTCCCTGGCTGGAGGTGAAACTCGTGGCCAGGGTGCCGGTCTGCGCCGCGCCGTGCACGGCGGCAATGGCGCCTGCCTCGGACTGCATCTCGACCACCGTCACAGGCTGTCCGAAGACGTTCTTCCGTCCCTTGGCGGACCAGAAATCGGTATGCTCCGCCATCGGGGACGACGGTGTGATGGGGTAGATTGCGGCTATCTCGGTGAACTCGTATGCTATTCCGGCGGCGGCTTCATTGCCGTCCAGCGTCACTGTCTTCTTCATTTCGGAATCACTGTTTGTTGTCAAGGCCGTATTTCGCTACGGCTTCTTCACGCATCTTGTACTTGAGGATCTTGCCCGCGGCATTCATCGGGAATCCCTCGACGAACTCGATATACCTGGGCACCTTGTGCCTGGCGAGCCTGGCCACCATGTATGAGCGCATTTCCGCCTCGGTGATCTCCTCGCCCTCCTTGAGGACGATGCAGGCCATGGCTTCCTCGCCGTATTTCTTGTCAGGGACGCCTATGACCTGGACGTCCTTCACTTTCGGATGGGTATAGATGAACTCCTCTATCTCCTTGGGATAGAGGTTCTCGCCTCCGCGGATGATCATGTCCTTCAGGCGGCCGGTTATGCGGTAGTTGCCGCGCTCGTCGACACAGGCAAGGTCGCCGGAATGCAGCCAGCCATCCTTGTCGATGGTCTGTACCGTGGCATCCGGCATCTTGTAGTAGCCTTTCATGGTATTGTAGCCTTTGGCGCAGAACTCCCCGTTCACGCCTACGGGCACTTCAAGACCCGTCTCGGGATCGACCACCTTGCACTGTACGTGCGGGAAAGCATATCCGACCGTCTCGGTACGTACGTCGAGCGGGTCGGTCCATGCGGACATGGTGTTGCCAGGAGCCGTCTCGGTCTGGCCGTACACGCTGACTATGCCGACCATGTGCATCTCATCCTCGCGGGCAGCGCGGCGCATCAGCTCCGGCGGGCAGCCGGAACCGGCCATGATGCCGGTACGCATGTGCGAGAAGTCGGTCTTGCGGTAGTCGGGATGGTTGAACATCGCGATGAACATCGTCGGCACTCCGTTGAAGCAAGTGATGCGCTCCTGGTTGATGCAGGCCAGTGAAGACTTGGCCGAGAAGTACGGCATCGGGCACATCGTGGCACCGTGCGTCATGGACGAGGTCATTGAAAGGACCATGCCGAAACAGTGGAACATCGGGACCTGTATCATCATCCTGTCCGCGGTGGACAGGCCCATGCGGTCACCGATGCACTTGCCGTTGTTGACGACATTGAAGTGCGTGAGCATCACGCCCTTGGGGAATCCCGTGGTGCCGGAAGTATACTGCATGTTACAGACGTCGTCCGGCTGCACGGCGGCGGCCATGGCCGCGACGGTCTCGCGGGGCACCATATCGTGCCTTGCCATCGCCTCGTCAAAAGTCAGGCAGCCTTTCTGGCGGAAACCGACGGTGATGACGTTGCGCAGGAACGGCAGGCGCGAGCAGTGCAGGGGCTTCCCTGCCTCGCTGCCCTTTATCTCGGGGCAGAGTTCATTGATGATCTGGCGGTAGTTGGAGTCGAGGGCGTTCTCGATCATCACCAGCGTGTGGGTGTCGGACTGCTTGAGCAGATACTCCGCCTCGTGGATCTTGTAGGCGGTATTCATCGTGACGAGTATCGCCCCGATCTTGGCAGTGGCCCAGAAAGTGATGTACCATGCGGGAATATTGGTGGCCCAGATGGTGACCTTGTAGCCTGGCTTCACGCCCAGGGAGACAAGGGCGCGGGCGAAATTGTCCACATCCTCGCGGAACTCCTCGTATGTGCGGGTATAGTCAAGCGTGGTGTACTTGAAGCAGTACTGGTCAGGGAACTCGTCAGCAACGCGGTCGAGAACCTGCGGGAAAGTCAAGTCTATGAGCTCGTCCTTCTTCCAGATATAGAATCCCGTGCCGTCGTGGTTCGGGTAGAGCTTGGTCTTCTTGTCACGCGAGCGCTCGAAACGCTCCATGTAGTTGACGAAATGCGGGAAGATGACCTCCCTGTCGGTCAGGTCGTCCATCCACTCCGGCTTCCACTCGAGCGAGACGAATCCGTCGTAGTCGATGGATGAGAGGGCGTTCATGACTTCCCCGACGGGGAAATCGCCCTCGCCGATGACGGTATATGCGCCTGACGAGTCGCTGTCGCGCAGATGCACGTGCTTTACATAGGCTCCAAGGTTTGTGATGGAGTCCGCGGGGCTCTCCCCAAAGTCACGGTAAGGATGGTGCACGTCCCAGAGCGCCGCCAGCTGGTCGCAGGCAAAATCGTTCATGAGGTCGCGCAGCAGGGCTGTATTGGCATAAATGCCGCTGGTTTTGATCAGGATGGTGATGCCGCATTCCTCAGCAACGGGCACCAGCCTGGAGAGGTTCCTGCGGATAATCCCAGGTTCATCCGACTTGGCAAAGGCGCAGACATAAGGCGAACGCATGTCGGCGGCGAGGCGGATGAGCGCCTCCATCTCTTCGAGCATTGCCTCATTCTCCTCTGAGAGGTCGTTGGACGAGTCGAAGCAGGGAACCTGTAGGCCACGCTCGCGCATATCGCGGTATGAAGCGGCAACGGAATACTTGTGAAGGGGTCCTCCTTTCCCCGTGAACTCGGGGAACTTGAGGACGTTGTACATCTCAACGCCCGTGAAACGCATCTCGCAGGCGCTGTCCAGGATGTCCTCCCATGCGAGGTCCATCCATCCGCGGGTGGAAAACGACAGTCTCATGCCTCGCCCTCCTCGTATGCCATCTTGTTGACGGCGTTAAGGTAAGCCATAAGGCTGGAACCGACGATGTCGCGGGAAATACCCCTGCCGGAATAGACCTTGCCGTCGAATCTCAGGCGGACGACGGCCTCGCCCATGGCCTCGCGGCCTTCGGCGACGGAACGGATCTGGAAATCGTCCAGCTCGTACTGACGGCCGACAACCTTGTCGACGGCCTGGAAGGCCGCGTCCACGGGACCATCGCCGACGCAAACGCTCTCAAGCACGCCTTCACCCTTGCGGAGACGCAGGTGGCAGGTGGCGGAGATGATATTGCCGGAGTTGATGACATAGCTTTCCAGCTTGTAGGTTGGCGGGACCTGATAGGCGACGGAAGCGACGATGGCGTCAAGCTCCTTGGCCTCCACGACCTCGCTCTTTGCCGCCAGGCGCACGAAAGTCTCGTACACGCGGTCGGCATCCTCGCCGCTAAGGTCATATCCGAGCTTGGACACTACCTTGAGCACGGCGTCACGATCATCATGGGAGGTCAGGGTGAGGGCGTCCCTGTCAATGTCGGGGCCCTCTACGGGCTTGAACGACTTGGCGGGCTTGGCCTCGCAAAGTAGCCTGATGCGGCTGACGGTACGCTCAAGATCGATGACGCGGACGCCGCTGCGGGCCTTGCACAGGTCGGACTTGGCGTCCAGGATCTTGACGAAACGCTTGAGCGACACCGTGGTGTTGCCGTAAGGGGTGGTCTTTATCTCATCCGCTCCGGCCCTCACCGCAGCGATGGCGCAGGAATCTGCCTGGAACATGAGGTTGGAACACAGGACGCCAAGACGTACTCCCTCCGGGAGCATGCTGCGCACCCACGCCACGCTGGCATGGAACTCGTCGGGCAGGAGATTTCCGGCGGCGTCACAGACGGTGACGACTTTAGCCCCGGCCGCCACTGCGGCGGCGACGGCCTCGCTGAGGAACTCGCTGTCGCTGCGGCTGGAATCCTCCGCCACAAACTCCACCTCCAGACACAGTTCCGAACAGGCGGACACCATGCGGCCGATAAGGGCGAGGGCGTCAGCCGGTTTCAGGTGGCACAGATACTCCATCTGCACCGCGCTGACGGGGACGCACACCTGCAGGCGCGGATGCACGGCATCGCGCAGGGCGTTCCACGTCTCCTGTACGCTCTCCGGCGACATGATGTCGACGGGAACGGCCAAGGTACTGTCCTTTATGGCGGATGCAAGAGACTTCACGAGGAGGCTGTCGGACCGGCCGTTCCTGATGGGAGCGGTCTCGATGACGGACACCCCGAGCTTGTCGAGAAGCTTCGCGAGCTCGATTTTCTGGCGGAAGGAGAGCGACTCACCAGGCAGACCGACGGTCTGCTTCATGGTAACGTCGCTGACATAGATCATACGTTCCATAACACTACTCACACTAACCTTATGTTCTAACCAACAGCCCGTGCGCGCGTTGCGCAAAGGGGCATTTCCTACAAATTTAGGTTTTTATCCCCGAAAATCCTATTTTTGCGGAAACTTTTAACATTTTCGATATGTGGCAGAGAATGCAAACCCTATACTTGGCGCTGGCAACCGGCCTGATGGCCGCTATGGTGTTCAGCCTTAAGGCTGTCGTGCCCGGCGCAGACGGAACGTTCGTACAGGAGATCAGGTATACCGCCTATGTCCCGTACCTCATACTCCTGATCGTCATCGTGCTCCTGGACTTCCTGGCCCTGACGGCATTCCGTTTCCGCGTATTCCAGATGCGGACCGCAGTGCTCGCTGCAATCATTACCCTGGCCCTCCAGGCCTGGATCGCCGTCGACTATTTCACGGCCGACGATTCTCTTGTATTCCGCCTGACGGCGGTCTTCCCCATCGTCGCATTCATCTTCAACCTACTGGCAGCCAGGGGTATAGCATCGGACATCATGGTGGCTGAGAGCGTCAACCACCTGCGTACCAAGAAGAAGAATCGCAAATAGCCCCGCTATCTCTTTATCCGCAGGACGCGGTAGGAGTGGGGCTTGAGTGTGACCTCGAAGGAAGACTGGCTGGAGCCGGTGGCGCCGCGGCGGCCCATGACGGGCCTGACGCGCCCCTGCAGCTCCGTCCCGGCCAGCAGGTCGGTCAATCCATTCACTGCACCTGTCGACACGATGTCGACATCCACCGGCTCGTCGAGGAATGACTCGACGATAAATGTATCGTTGTCATAGACGAACATGCTGACATATGCAGGACCTTCCAGATATACGGGCATGGTCCTGGCGCTGGCGGTCTGGCGGATTATGTTCAGGGCAGACGCAGGGAAACGGTAAAGGTCAGAGAAATTGTCCGGAACCACGGGCACATAGAGATTGGCGTTGCCGTACAAGCCCCTGTGCAGGACGGGCCATCCGAGTCCGCCGTCC
>JBGUGW010000002.1:0-1960 GCA_045111695.1 Candidatus Cryptobacteroides sp.
CCGCGCTTTCTCGTCTTACGACGAGGCGCTGGAGTATGTGGCCGGAAGGCCTTTCCCGGCCGTACTCAAGTACGACGGCCTGGCCGCGGGCAAGGGCGTCGTCATCGCGCAGGACCTCGAAGAGGCCCGTACTGCGCTGGCCGGCATGCTGCTTGACGAGGCTTTCGGCAAGGGCAGGGTGGTGATTGAGGATTACCTGACAGGTCCCGAGTTTTCCTTCCTGTGCTTTGTGGACGGCTGTAACGTCTATCCGATGCCGCTTTCGCAGGACCACAAGCGTGCCTTCGACGGTGACAGGGGACCGAATACCGGAGGAATGGGAGCCTATACCGGACTGCCGTTCATCACGGATGCCGACCGAGAATTTGCACTGGAGAGCATCATGAAGCCGGCTGCGGCTGCCATGTGCTCCGAGGGCTGCCCGCTCTCAGGAGTCCTGTACGGAGGCCTGATGAAGACCCCCCAAGGAGTCAAGGTCATCGAGTTCAATGCCCGTTTCGGCGATCCCGAGACCGAGGTGGTGCTGCCTCTATTGGAGAGTTATATCTACGATGTATTCGAGGGCGTTGCTCTTGGCCGCAAGGTCGCCGAACCGGTCTGGAACGACGGCGTGACGCTGGGCGTCGTGCTGGCTTCCGAAGGCTATCCGGGCAAGTATGAGAAGGGATTTGAGATCGGCGGCCTGGAGCAGGTCGACGCCAAGATCTACCATATGGGTACGGCCTTCAAGGACGGTAAGCTCGTGACCAACGGCGGCCGCGTGCTGATGGTCGTCAGCGGCGGCCTCGATGTCGCGGATGCGCGCGAGCGCGTCTACCGCGAGGTCGCTAAGGTCCGCTGCGACAACCTCTTCCACCGCACCGACATCGCGCACTGCGCATTTGAATGATTTGTTATGGGAAATATTATAGATGGAAAAGCGCTGAGCGTGACCGTCAAGGACGAGGTCCGCGAGCAGGTGGCTGAACTTGAGGCCAAATACGGCCGCAAGCCCTGCCTCTGTGTCATCATAGTGGGTGAGAACCCCGCAAGTCAGGTATATGTCCGCAACAAGGTCAAGGCTGCGGCGTATACGGGTATGGATTCGAGGCTGATAGAACTGCCGGCCGATACGACGGAGGAAGTCCTGCTTGCGCAGATTTCCGCATTGAATGAGGACCCCGCCGTGGACGGAATCCTCGTTCAGCTGCCGCTTCCGAAGCATATCGATGAAGAGAAGGTCATCGATGCCATCGCGCGCGAGAAGGATGTGGACGGGTTCCATCCCGGCAATGTCAGCGGCCTGTGGCTGGGCAAGGACTGCATCGTGCCCTGCACGCCCGCCGGCGTCATTCGCTTGATCGACAGCACGGGAGTGAGCATTTCCGGCAAGACCGCCGTGGTGGTCGGCCGCAGCAACATCGTCGGCAAGCCTGTGGCCAAGCTCCTGCTTGACCGCAACGCCACGGTCGTCATCGCGCATTCGCGCACGGCCGACCTCGGCGCCATGACGCGCCTGGCCGACATCCTCGTGGTGGCGGTCGGCAAGGCCGGTCTCGTGACCGGCGACATGGTCAAGCCGGGCGCCGTCGTCATCGACGTCGGCATGAACCGCAATGCTGAAGGCAAGCTCTGCGGCGACGTCGATTTCGCGTCCTGCGAGCCCGTCGCCTCCTGGATCACTCCGGTCCCGGGCGGTGTCGGACCCATGACCATCGCCATGCTCATGAAGAACACCATCGCCTGTTACCTGTCAAGGATGCAGGGATAAGTCTCACTATCGACTGAACTATGAAACAATACATCGTAGATGCTTTCACGGAAGAACTGTTTGCCGGCAATCCGGCGGCAGTTCTTCCGTGTCTTTCAATGCCTTCCCCGGAGTTGATGCACAGCATCGCCATCGAAAACAACTATTCTGAAACTGCCTTCGTGGTCCGTCGCAGGATGGGAGAATACGACCTGAAATGGTTTACGCCCG
>JBGUGW010000003.1:0-28389 GCA_045111695.1 Candidatus Cryptobacteroides sp.
ACTACAAGCTCTCCGTCGACCGTCTCGGCCACCACGCGCAGGTCATGAACGCTGCCCAGTACATCGACTGGCAGCACACCGCCGGCCTGCTCGGCACCGCCGAAGAACTCATCGCCAACGGCACCTGGGACGGCGTGACCGACACCAACTGGGCCGACGTCCTTTACGGAAAGGGCATCACCCGCAACCACACCATCGGCGCACAGGGCGGTAACGACCGCGGCTCCTACTACATGTCCCTCAATTACGTGGACGAGAATGGTATGGCCAAGGGCGACAAGGACTACTACAAGCGCCTCTCGGCACAGATCAACGCGGACTACAAGGTCAAGTCCTGGTTCCAGGTAGGTACCAACACCTCCATCGAGAAATACCAGAAGGCTGACGTGGGAAGCCCTGACGAGTACGGCGGAACCCTCCTCGGAGCCCTCATCATCGACCCGCTCACCCCGGTCTACTTCAACAGCCCGGACGACATGCCTACCAACATGCGCAACGCATACGACAACGGCTATGACGTGGACGGCGTCCACTACAACTACCAGATCTACCAGAACGAGAAAGGACAGTGGTACTCCACCTCCCGCCTCCTCGACGGTGACGGCGTGAACCCGCTCATCAACATCGCCCGCAGGAACAGCAACAATGAAGGCTGGAACATCCGCGGAACCGTTTACGCCAACATCACCCCGTTCAAGAGCCTGGTATTCACCTCGCGTCTCGGCTACCGTATCGCCCAGAGCTACTCCGACAGTTTCTCCGAGCCTTACTACGTCAACCCGAAGCATTATTCGCAGAGCTACAGCATCTCGGCCAGCTCATCCCAGAGCTACTACTACCAGTGGGAGAACTTCGCCAACTTCAACAAGAACTTCGGCAAGCATGCCCTCGGGGCCATGGCCGGTATGTCATATACCTTCAATGACAGCCGCGGCGTCAACGCCAGCCTCTCCGGTACCGATCCTCTCAAGAGCTACGAGCCCAATTTCCGTTACCTGTCCTATGACAACGGCTCAGGTACCAAGGGTATCGGCGGCGGCACTCCGAGCAACTCGTCACAGATCTCCTACTTCGGACGTCTGACCTACAGCTACGACAACCGCTACAGCATCCAGACCAACTTCCGCGCAGATGCCTTCGACTCCTCGAAGCTTTCCGCCAAGAACCGCTGGGGCTACTTCCCGTCCGTTTCCGCCGGTTGGACCGTCTCCAACGAGCCTTGGTTCAAGGAAAACATCAGCCGCAACTTCATCTCATTCCTGAAGTTCCGCGGATCATGGGGTGTCAACGGTAACATCGCCGTGCTCTCCGGATATCCGTACTCCACCTCCATCTCGTACAACAGCAAGAGCTACCAGTACGACCCCGACAGTGACGTCATGAGCTACGGTTCCGTCCCGGATGGCCTCGCCAATCCTGACCTTACCTGGGAGACTTCGGTGCAAACCGACCTCGGTATGGACCTGCGCCTGTTCAACAACCGCCTCACCTTCGGATTCGACTGGTTCAACAAGGACACCCGCGACCTTCTCGTGAGGATCTCGCCCGTAGCTGAGGTGGGTATTTCCTCCACCACCGTCAACGCCGGTTCCGTCAACAACAACGGTCTCGAGTTCGAACTCGGATGGCAGGACAATATCGGAGACTTCGGCTACAGTATCAACGCCAATTTCTCTACCCTCAACAACAAGGTCACCTACCTCGAGCCTTCGGTGGGACACCAGAGCGGTTCGCACTTTGCAAACTACAAGATGTACACTTACTTCGAGGAAGGATACCCTGTGTGGTACCTCCACGGATACGAGTATGCCGGCATCGGCCCTGACGGATACGCCCAGTTCTACGATGCCAACGGCGAGCTCACCTCGACTCCGACCTCCGATGACCTGAAGTATGTCGGCAACACCCTGCCTACATACAGCTACGGTATCACCCTCAGGATGGACTGGAAAGGATTCGACTTCACTGTCTTCGGCAACGGATCCGGCGGCAACAGCCTCGTGCCTTGCATCTACCGTACGGAGCACACCAAGATCAACACCCTCCTCTACTACTACGAGCAGGCGGGCAAGACCATCCCGACCATCGACAAGATCTACGACAAGATCGACTTCTGGAGCTCCTCAGCCACCATCTTCAAGGGTGACTATTTCAAGATCAAGCAGATCCAGCTCGGTTATACCCTGCCCAAGAAGTGGCTCGGCAAGGTCGGCATGAATGCTGTCCGCGCCTATGTCTCCATGGATGACTGGTTCATTTTCACCCAATATCCCGGATTCGACCCCGAGGCTGCCACCACCGGCGGTTCCACCGGCCGCGGACTTGACAAGGGTAACTACCCGAATGCAAAGAAACTCATGTTCGGCGTCAATCTTTCCTTCTAATCCGACAGCAATATGAAAAAGCATATACTTTTAGGTTTGGGCCTTGCGCTGGCGCTGTTTGCCACAACCTCGTGCAACGAGGACCTTCTGAACATTCCCCAGAAGGGCGTCATCGCGTATGAGAACTTCTACCAGACGGATGAGGACGCCGAATCGGCCATCGTCTCCGTCTATCACGAGCTCGTAGGCCTCTACGGCAAGCTCAACGGAAACACCCCGTCCTACAACGTCTTCTTCAACGCCCCCGGAGACGAGCTCTACTGGGGCGGCAGCAACAAGGACGACCATACCGCGGCACAGGAGATCAACGAGTTCCGCGCCACCTACACCAGCACCAACGGCCATATCACTTCGATGTACAAGAAGTTCTACGCCATCATCTACAAGGCGAACCTCGTCATCGACAACTTCGGCGGAGAACTCGCCGACTCGCAGGTCAAGAAGCGCTGCGTGGCCGAAGCCCGCGTGATCCGCGCATGGTGCCACATGCAGCTCGCCTGCTACTTCGGCACCCCGCCGCTCGTGGACCACGTGCTCCCCGGTGATGCACGTCCGACCAACTCCGACAAGGAGGAGCTCTGGCAGTGGATCATCAGCGAGTTCAAGGCTTCCATCGACGACCTGCCCGCCCGCGGCGGCAAGAACGACAAGAAGGGAGCAGTCAAGGTCACCAAGGGTGCAGCACAGGCTTTCCTTGGAAAAGCCCTGGTCCTGCACGGCGACTATGCCGCCGCGAAGGAGCCTCTCAAGGCCGTCATCAGCTCCGGCAACTACGCTCTCGTCCCCGGCAGCAAGATGGCTGACCTCTTCCACATGGCAGGCGATGCCAACGAAGAGAAAGTGTTCGAGCTCAACGTAGTGGACAACGATACCTATGGATCGAACGGCCGTTGGGACTATCAGGCCAACCAGTCGCTGTTCTTCCGTCAGCTTTCCTACTTCCCTGACTTCACCCTGCAGTCCGTCGGCTGGGGCAACAACATGGCTCCCACCAAGAAGTTCGTCGACGCCCTCCTTGCCAACGAGGCCGGATCCTACCGCCAGAAGGCATGGGTCGTCTCCTACGAAGACTTCCTCACGGAATTCCCTTATTCCAAGCTCGACACAAAGTCGGACGGCTCCACGATGACGAAGGAGGAGAAACTCATGGACAAGAAGCGCGGTCTCGACCTCAAGAAGCGTCCCGACCTCTACGCCAACTGCGGATGGTTCTTCCTCAAATTCGTCCCACGCGCTTCCGACCTCAACAACAACAGCACGGCCCGCACGCAGGAGAACAAGATCGTCATGCGCTACGCCGAGGTCCTGCTCCTCTATGCCGAGGCCTGCGCGCAGACCGGCGACAATGACGGTCTCCAGTACCTCAACATGGTCGCAGACCGCGCCGGCGCTCCTACTTATTCTTCCCTCACGATGGACAACGTCAAGAAGGAGAAATGGTTCGAGCTGGCGTGGGAAGGAACCCGTTTCGTCGACCTCGTCCGCTGGGGCGACGTCGAGAAGGAGCTCGCATTCAGGAGCCACAGCCTCACCCCGTACCTGCGTGACGACTTCTTCGGCAACTGGGAGAAGAAGGCCGACGGCTCCGCCGACAAGAGCAAGCCTCTCACCCCCGTGGCAGTTTCCGATGGTCCTTATACCTACTACACATTCCAGGGCATCGCCCGCGACGACATCGCAGGCAGCTACAATGAAGCTACCGGACGTCCCCACAAGGCCATCGTCATGTGGGCTGACGACGGATACGGCGCCAAGGGCGGCGGATTCGTCAAGGGTAAGCACGAGCTTTATCCTTTCCCGTTCGACGTCATCGAGCTCAACCCCTGGAACGAGGAGAAGGGCGAAGGACTGAAACAGAATCCTGGCTGGGACTAATATCCCACCCTGATAACAAACTCTTTATACGAGGTGCCCGTCGCGGCACCTCTTTTTTTTACCGTTTCTTTTACTATATTTGCAGACATAACCGCATTTCTTAAATCAGTGTTCACGGAGCTGGAAACGGCTCCGCGTGATATTGCACATTCCATAACCAATATTATTAATCACTGATTTATGACAAGCAAACTATTCCAGAAACTGGCGGCTGTCGTCCTGACGACCGTCATGTGCTTGGCCGGGACCCTGGCATCCGCCCAGAACCGTCCCATCAGCGGAACAGTCGTTGATGGAGCGGGACTTCCGGTCATCGGTGCCACGGTCATGGTCGTGGGCAACAGCTCCATCGGAGCTGTCACTGACGTTAACGGAGCTTTCTCCCTCAACGTGCCCGCCGGATCCAACATCACGGTATCCTGCATCGGATATGCTACGCAGACTGTCCCCGTAGGGCAGCAGAGCGTGTTCAACTTCATCCTGCAGGAGGACAACGAATTCATCGAAGAGACCGTAGTCATCGGTTACGGCGTGCAGCGCAAGAGCGACCTCACCGGTTCGGTGGCGTCGGTCCGCTCGCAGGACCTCACTGACCGTTCGGTCTCCAACGCCGGCGCAGCCCTTCAGGGCAAGGCCGCCGGTGTCCAGGTCTACACCAACTCCGGTGCGCCCGGTGAAGGAGCCCACATCCGCGTCCGCGGTATCTCCTCCAACAGCGGCTCCGGCCTCGGACCCCTCCTCATCGTCGACGGCCTGAAAGTTGACAACATCCAATACCTCGATCCTGAAATGATCGAGTCAATGGAGGTCCTCAAGGACGCCGCATCCGCTGCAATCTACGGTGCGCAGGCAGGTAACGGCGTCGTGCTCATCACCACCAAGAGCGGCTCGAAGAGCAAGGACGGCAACATCTTCTACAACTACAAGCACACCATCACTTCGCTCGGACACTATGCCGAGGTATTGAAGGCTGAAGAGTTCATCGACTGGCAGCACCAGGCTTCGCAGCTCGGCACCCGCGAGGAGCTCATCGGCAGCGGCCTCTGGGACGGCGTGACCGACACCAACTGGGCCGACGTACTCTACGGCAAGGGCATCACCCGCAGCCACACCATCGGCGCCCAGGGCGGTAACGACCGCGGCTCCTACTACATGTCCCTCAACTATGTTGACGAGAACGGTATGGCAAGGGGCGACAAGGATATCTACAAGCGCCTTACCGCACAGGTCAACGCCGACTACAAAGTCAAGTCCTGGTTCCAGGTAGGTACCAACACCTCCGTCGAGCACTACACCAAGTCCGATATCGGAAGCCCTGACGAGTACGGCGGCACCCTCCTCGGAGCCCTCATCATCGACCCGCTCACCCCCGTCTATTTCAACAGCATTGACGAGATGCCGAGCAGTATGAGGAACGCTTATGAGAACGGTTACACCGTTGACGGCACCCACTACAACTACAATTTCTACACTAATCCTGAAGGCAAGTACTATTCTACTTCCAAGATTGTAGAAGGTGACGGCGTGAACCCCATGCTCAATGTCGCGCGTTCCTATGGAACCAGCCAGGGATGGAACATCCGCGGTACCATATTCGCCAACATCACCCCGTTCAAGGGCCTTGTCTATACCTCACGTCTCGGCTACCGCATCGCCCAGAGCTACTCCGACGATTTCTCCGAGCCGTACTATGTCAATGCAAAGCACTACTCCCAGAGCTACAGCATCTCGGCCAGCTCGTCCCAGAGCTACTACTACCAGTGGGAGAACTTCGCCAACTACAACAGGACGTTCGGCAAACACGATATCGGAGCCATGGCCGGTATGTCTTACACCTTCAACGACAGCCGCGGCGTCAACGCCAGCCTCTCCGGCCCCGACCCGCTCAAGAGCTACGAGCCCAACTTCCGCTACCTGTCCTATGACAACGGTTCCGGCACCAAGGGCATCGGTGGCGGTACCCCGAGCAATTCCGCCCAGATCTCCTACTTCGGACGTCTGACCTACAGCTACGACAACCGCTACAGCATCCAGACCAACTTCCGCGCTGACGCATTCGACTCCTCCAAGCTCTCCGTCAAGAACCGCTGGGGATACTTCCCGTCAGTTTCCGCCGGTTGGACCGTCTCCAACGAGCCTTGGTTCAAGGACAACGTAAGCCGCAATGCCATCAGCTTCCTGAAGTTCCGCGGATCGTGGGGTGTCAACGGTAACATCTCCGTGCTCTCCGGATATCCGTATTCCACCTCCATCTCCTACAACAGCAGGACCTATCAGTACCATGTCGACAGCGACGTGATGGACTACGGTTCACAGCCTGACGGTCTGGCCAACCCTGACCTTACCTGGGAGACCTCCGTCCAGACCGACCTCGGTATGGACCTCCGCATGTTCAACAACCGTCTCACCTTCGGATTCGACTGGTTCAACAAGAACACCGAGGGACTGCTCGTGAGGATTTCGCCCGTTGCTGAGGTGGGTATCTCCTCCACCACCGTCAACGCCGGTTCCGTCAACAACAACGGTCTCGAGTTCGAACTCGGATGGCAGGACGACATCGGGGACTTCGGCTACAGCATCAACGCCAACTTCTCCACCCTCAACAACATGGTCACCTACCTTGAGCCCACTGTAGGTCACCAGAGCGGTTCGCACTTCGCCAACTACAAGCTCTACACCTACTTCCAGGAGGGCTATCCGGTATGGTACCTGCGTGGATTCGACTATGCCGGCATCGGCGCAGACGGATATGCGGAGTTCTATGACATCAACGGAGAGGTCACTTCCAACCCCACTGACGACGACCTCAAGTTCATCGGCAACACCCTCCCGACATTCCAGTACGGTGTCACTGTAAGGCTCGACTGGAAGGGCATCGACCTCACTGTCTTCGGCAACGGTTCGGGCGGCAACTACCTCGTGCCTTGCATCTACCGTACGGAGCACACCAAGATCAACACCCTCCGTTACTACTACGAGAATGCCGGAAAGACCATCCCGGCCATCGACAAGATCTACGACAAGATCAACTTCTGGAGCTCCTCCGCCACCATCTTCAAGGGCGACTACTTCAAGGTCAAGCAGATCCAGCTCGGTTACACCTTGCCCAAGAAGATGCTCAGCAAGGTCGGCATGAACGCCGTCCGCGCCTTCGTCTCCATGGATGACTGGTTCATCTTCACCCAGTATCCCGGATTCGACCCCGAGGCTGCCACCACCGGAAGTTCTACCGGCCGCGGTCTTGACAAGGGTAACTACCCCAACTCCAAGAAGCTTATGTTCGGTGTCAATCTTTCCTTCTAATCTGACAGCATCATGAAAAAAAGTATACTCTTAAGTCTGTCCCTTGCCCTGGCGGCATTCACCGTCACTTCCTGCAACGAGGACCTGCTGAATATCCCTCAGAAGGGCGTCATCGCCTATGAGGATTTCTACCAGACTGATGAGGATGCCGAATCGGCCCTGGTTACCGTTTATCACGAGTATGTCGGCCTGTTTGCCAAGCTCACCAGCAATACTCCCTCATACAACATTGTCTTCAACGCTCCCGGAGACGAGCTCTACTGGGGCGGCAGCAACAAGGACGACCATACTGCTGCACAGGAGATCAATGATTTCCGCGGTACTTTCACAAGCACCAACGGACACATCACCGCATTCTACAAGAAAGCTTATTCCGTCATCTACAAGGCCAACCTCGTCATCGACAACTTCGGCGGGGAGCTTGCCGACTCGCCGGTCAAGAAGCGCTGCGTCGCGGAAGCCCGCGTGATCCGCGCGTGGTGCCACATGTGGCTCGCCACCATGTTCGGCACCCCGCCGCTCGTGGACCACGTGCTCCCCGGTGATGCCAAGCCCACCAATGCCGACAAGGAAGAGCTCTGGCAGTGGATCATCAACGAGTTCAAGGAGGCCGCCAACGACCTGCCCGCCCGTGCCGGCAAGACCGACAAGGACGGAGCCGTCAAGGTGACCAAGGGCGCAGCCCAGGCTTTCCTCGGAAAGGCCCTCGTGTTCCATGGTGACTACGCTGCCGCCAAGGAGCCCCTCAAGGCCGTCATCACCTCCGGCAACTACGACCTGGTGGCCGGTACCAAGATGCGCGACCTCTTCCACATGGCCGGTGACGGATGCGAGGAGAAAATCCTTGAAATCAACTTCGTGAGCAACGACAGCTACGGCCGCAACGGCCGCTGGGATTATCAGGAGAACCAGTCGCTGTTCCTCCGCCAGTTCAAGAACGTCTATCCGGAGTTCACCCTCCAGGCTGACGGCTGGGGCAACAACATGGGTCCTTCCAAGAAGTTCGTCGATGCCATCCTCACCAACGAAGCCGGATCCTACCGCCAGAAGGCCTGGATGTGCACCTACGAGGAGCTGCTCACCGAGTTCTCCTACGCCAGGGACACCAAGAAGGACGGTACTGTCATGACCAAGGAGGAAAAGCTTATGGACAGCGGCCGCGGCCTTGACCTCAACAAGCGTCCCGACCTCTACGCCAACTGCGGATGGTTCTTCCTGAAGTTCATCCCTTACAGGTCCGACCTCAACATCAACGCCACGACCCAGACCCAGGAAAACAAGACCGTCATGCGCTTCGCCGAGGTCCTTCTCCTCTATGCCGAGGCCTGCGCAATGACCAACGACAATGACGGCCTGCAGTACCTCAACAAGGTCGCCGAGCGTGCCGGCGCTCCTACTTACACCGCCCTTACGATGGAGAACGTCAAAAAGGAGAAGTGGTTCGAGATGGCATGGGAAGGCTGCCGCTTCTGGGATCTCGTCCGCTGGGGCGACACCGAGAAGGAGCTGGCCTACAAGAGCCACAGCAAGACCCCTTACCTCCGCGACGACTTCTGGTTCAACTGGGAGAAGGCCGGCGGCTCCGCAGACAGGAGCAAGCCTCTCACCCCTGTTGCAGTCACGGACGGTCCTTATACCTACTATACCCTCACTAAGGAGCGCGCAGATGTCGCCGGCAGCTACAATGAAGCTACCGGACGCCCGCACAAGGCCATCGTCCTCTGGGAGGATGACGGTTACGGCGCCAGGGGCGGCGGGTTCGTCAAGGGCAAGCACGAGCTCTATCCTTTCCCGTTCGACGTGATCGAACTCAATCCCTGGAACGAAGAAACCGGTACCGGCCTCAAGCAGAACCCCGGTTGGGAGTAGCATGAAATCTGTCATCCTTCATGGATGACGCTCTATAGAAAGGAGCTGGCAGCTGTCTGTCAGCTCCTTTTTTGCACCATGCCGGCACATGAATGAAACAAAATTGAAATGTAATGGAAATATCTTAAAACTATTTTCGGGTCTGTTTCCCTAAATTTGCACTAGTGGCCGTGCAAGGCACGGATGGCACGGAACTAATAATAGAACAGATATACTCTTCATGGAGCCCTTTTAGGGCACATTTATTAGTTAATTGGTTTGTGTTAAGGAAAGAGGGCTGCCGGGAGGTATCCCTCTTTTTATTTCTGAATTGGGAGGAAAAACGCTATCTTTGCCTTGACCTGACTGTATCAATCCACTATCATACCATGAAAAGAACAATGCTCATCCTGGCAGCATGCGCAGTGGCGATGCTCCAGTCCTGCGGCGGTACTCCCGCAGAGACCTACTCTGAGAAAAAGGTAGTCGAAGACGGCGGCAGCGGCCCCTACAAGGCCATTATGGTCACCGAGCCCAGCCTCGACGCCCACACCATCTTCCGTCCGGAAGACCTCAGCCCCTTCGGCAAGAAAAATCCCCTACCCATCCTCGTATGGGGCAACGGAGCCTGCACCAACTCCCCCTGGGAGCATCAGAACTTCCTGAGCGAGATCGCATCGCACGGTTTCTTCGTCGTGGCGACCGGCTACATGCCCGAGGAAGGCAAGCGCAACTACGGTCCGCAGTCCACCTCCGCCCAGCAGATCGAGAGCGTAGACTGGGCCATCGCCGTCAATGCAGACAAGGAAAGCCCTTATTACAACAAGCTTGACGTCAATGCAATAGCGGCGGCCGGAATGTCCTGCGGCGGTCTGCAGACCCTCGACAATTCCGCAGAGCCGCGCTTCAAGACACTCATGATATGCAACAGCGGCTTGTTCTCCAACCCGGCCGGTGCCGTCCCCGGCATGCCGATGCCTGACAAGGAGAAGCTCCAGGACATCAAAGTCCCTATCATGTACCTGCTCGGCGGCGAAACTGACATCGCATACGCCAACGGCATGGACGACTTCTCCCGCATCAACCACGTGCCCGCCTTCGCGGCCAACTATCCCGTTGGCCACGGCGGCACCTACGGCCAGCTGCACGGCGGAGAGTTCTCCGTCGTGGCGCTCGCATGGCTGCAGTGGCAGCTCCAGGGCGACAAGGAAGCCGCCAAGATGTTCGAGGGCAACCCCTGCGGCGTAGCCCAGCGCGAAGGCTGGACCGCCGAGAAGAAGAATATTGACTAACGGGCTCTGAGTGAGACGGCAAAGCCGCCGCCCGGAGCCATGTTGATCGAC
Organism: Candidatus Cryptobacteroides sp.; assembly: GCA_045111695.1. Taxonomy (GTDB): domain Bacteria; phylum Bacteroidota; class Bacteroidia; order Bacteroidales; family UBA932; genus Cryptobacteroides. Next base: position 10,754 of record JBGUGW010000003.1, read on the forward strand.
ATCGTGTCACCCGCTGTCACCGTACGGCGGGTGATTTCGTATGCCTGAGGGTTGGTCTTGTAATGGGCGTCCGGGGCGTCGGCGTAGATGACGGCCTCGTAGGTCTTGCCGGGCGTGAGGAAGTCGAAGGCGAAGTCCGCCTTGCGGGCCTCCTCGTCCGTAACGCCGCCGACGAACCAGGTGTCGCGGCCGGCGCTGAAGGCCTTGGCCGAGCCGGACAGCGTACTCTGCTTGGGCCGGCGGGCTATGACGAGGATATCGCCCGGCTCAGCGGCCAGGTAGCGCGTCTCGTCCCAGTCGACAGCCACGTCCTTGATAAACTGGAAGGCATCCATGAACGGAGCGTAATGCTCAGGCGTATCGGCTGCCATCTGCAGCGGCGAATACATCGTCACATAGAGGCCGAGCTGATTGGCGATGGTCGCATTGACATGCGAATCATTGCCGCACCACTCCTTGAGGTTCTGCTCGAAGATGCCGGGCGTGAAGTCCATCGGACCGCCGTTCAGGCGGGTGAACGGCAGGATGGTCACGTGCTCCGGCACGGTACCGCCGAAGGCCTGGTACTCCGTGCCGCGCGCCGACTCATTGCCGATGAGGTTCGGGTAAGTGCGGCAGAGGCCGGTCGGGCGCACCGCCTCATGGGCATTGACCATGATGTGATGCTTCGCTGCCTCGGTCACGGCATAGAGGTAGTGATTGACCATCCACTGGCCGTAGTGACGCTCACCAAGAGGCTGGATATCACCCACATAGCCCGACTTGACAGCATCGTAGCCGTACTTGTTCATCAGGCTGTAGGCCGCTTCCATATGACGCTCGTAATTGCGCACGCTGGATGAAGTCTCGTGATGCATCACGAGCTTGATGCCCTTTGAGTGCGCATAGGCGTTGAGGGCCTCGATGTCGAAATCCGGATACGGGGTCAGGAAGTCGAAGACATAGTCCTTGTTGCAGTTGGCCCACTCTTCCCAGCCTATGTTCCAGCCCTCGATCAGCAGCGCGTCGAAGCCGTTCGCCGCGGCGAAATCGATGTACTTGCGCACATTCGCGTTGTTGGCGGAATGGCGGCCGTGCGGCGTGGCGGCGGCGTAGTCGAAGCTGTCAAGCTTGACCGACGCCGCGTGGGTGTAATCCCAGTTGCCGGCGCCGGCGATCATCTCCCACCATACTCCCATGTATTTCACCGGATGGATCCAGCTTACGTCGTCGAGAGCGCAGGGTTCGTTCAGGTTAAGGATCATGCGGCTCTCGAGCTGTTTCACGGCAGTCTCGGCGACCTGGATGGTGCGCCAGGGCGTCACGCAGGGCGTCTCCAGACGGCCCTTCCAGCCCTCGGCGTCGGGCGTCAGGAACGAGCGGAGGTTCTTGCCCTCTGCCAGCAGGTGCATGCAGGGATAATCGACCAGCGCGGCTTCGTGGATATTGACGTAGAGCCCCTCAGGGGTCTTCATCTGCAGCGAGGTCTGCACTCCGCCCGTGCTGTAGAGCGTCGTGCTGGAATTGTACTGGTTGGTCCTTGACGGGAATACCTCCGGTATCTCGGAGAGCTTCGAGGTGGCGTACTCGTACTCCTGCGAGTCGAAATCACCGGGGATCCACCACGCGATGTTGTCCTGCGCGCAGTTGAACTCCGTGAGCTCCTCCTTGATGACAAAATGCACCAGCGGCTGGTCGGACGGGAACTCGTAGCGGAATCCCAGTCCGTCGTCGAACATCCTGAAACGGATGTTCATCAGCTTGCCGTCATCCTTGTGCTTGAGCATGAGCAGCAGCTCGTTGTAATGGTTGCGGATGCTCTTCTCCTCGCCCCATACCGGCTCCCAGGTCTCGTCGAAAGTATCGGTAGCGGTACCGACCACCTCGAAATCCCTGTTGAACATGTACGGAGGGAGCTCGTCCGGCTTGAGGATCTCACTGCCCTTGTACTCCAGTCCCTGGTACTTGACGGTACCGCGGAGCTCGAAGCCGAGCGCACTCGGCAGCATTACATCCGTGCCTGCATGGCTGAGTTCGTAGACCGGCGTACCGTTCTGGTCCAGAAAGACCGTTGCATTCAACTTTCCGTCCGGCGAAAGCAACACATAGGAACTCGTGGAAGGGTTGTGCGCGACCTGGGCCGGCTGGTTCTTGCAGCCGGCCAGGAACGCGCAGGTCAAGGATATTAGTACGATGAACCTTTTCATATCTTTGTTTGGCTAGAATTCGACAATCATTACCTGGCGGGGTCCCACCAGCACTTCGGAGCTGAAATCCACGCGCTCCCCGGTCATCACGTCCGTGCCCGCGGAAAGCCCGCGGGGCCCGGTGAACTCGGCGTACGAGGCCCAGGGAACAGCTACGTGGAAAGGACAGTTGTTGGCAAAGACGAACACCGCCTTGTCATCCGTATAGCGGAAATAGGAGTAGGTGTTGTCCCTGCGGAGGAAATGCAGGGTGTGCCCGTCATGGATGGCAGTGGCGCCCTTGCGCCAGTTGAAGAGCTTGCGCGCATAGTCGAAGACTTCAGCGCGCACGCCCTCCCGCAGCGGCGACCCGTCGAAATCGACGTCGCACGCCGCGCGGCCCTCCTCCGTGAAGAGGTCGACGCGGTCACCCTTCCAGCCTCCGGGGAAATCCACGCGCAGGCCGCCGTCATGATGGGCGTAGCTGCTCGGGGTGAACATCTGCTCGTCTCCCGAGAATATCTGCGGGATGCCGCGCAGCGTGGCGGTCAGGGCCAGCACCATCTTCATGCGGTCCGGATCACGGCGCAGCACGTCACCGATGCGGTCGGTGTCGTGGTTCGAGCAGAAGACGAGGATATTCTTCGGATCGGCATAGAAAGCGTCGTTCGCGATGGCGTCGAACACCTTGGTGATGCCCTCGTCCCAATTCTCATAATCGGCGTTGAGCCCCTGGCAGAAAGCGCTGTGCAGCGGGAAATCCATGATCGAAGGGAGGTTGGAGTTGAATCCGTCGCGGTTCATCGCCCCGTCCTGCCAGTAGGCCAGCTGGGCGATGTTGTTGGTCCAGACCTCACCCACGATGTTGATGCCGGGATACTCCTTGCGCACGGCTGCGCACCACTGTGACATGGGAACCTTCTCGTTATACGGATAAGTGTCCACGCGCAAGCCGTCGAGGTCGGCGTACTCGATCCACCATACCGCCCACTGCTTGAAATACTGCAGCAGGTAAGGGTTGTCGAGGTTCATGTCAGGCATCGAAGTGTCGAACCATCCGCTCTGCATGTTGTTCCGGTCGATGCCGGCCGAATTGGGATCGTTCTGCATCGCGAAATTGCAGTTGGAGTGCGTGTACTCCGGCCACTGGTGGACCCAGTCCTTGAAAGGAAGGTCCTTCATCCACCAGTGCGCGCTGCCGCAATGGTTGGTCACGATGTCCATGATCATCTTGATCCCGCGGGCATGGCCCTGACGCACGAGCTCGCAGTACATCTCATTGTCGCCGAAACGCGGATCGATGCGGTAATAGTCGCCGCAGGCATATCCGTGGTAGGACTCGCGCGGCTCGTTGTCCAGCAGCAGCGGGGTGTTCCAGATCGCTGTGGCGCCCAGGTCGGCGATATAGTCCAGATGGTCCATGATGCCTTTGATGTCGCCTCCGTGGCGGCCTGTGAGGCCCTCACGGTCCACCTTGTCATCCGTGTCTGGCGTATTGTCATTGGACGGATCGCCGTTGGCGAAACGGTCCGGCATGATCAGGTAGATCAGGTCGGCGGAAGTGAAGCTCTTGCGATCGGCTGAGCCCTCGCGGCGCTCCCCTATCTCATAGGGGACCTTGAAGGCGTACTCGCCGTCCTTGACAAATACGATCCAGCAGCTGCCGGGGCCGCCGACCTTGACGTCCACGAACAGGTAGTTCGGGCTCTCGGCCTTGTGGACGCCTGTCACTTCGGCGTCGCCGAAGATGCGGACGTCATAGTCCGAGATCGCCGGTCCCTGGACCAGCAGCTGGAGGTCGGTCTTCATCCCGGCCCACCAGCAGGGCGGTTCCACGCGGGTCACCTGCTCAGCAGTGGCCTCAGCAACCTTGGTTGCATCCTTTTCCTGTCCGCACGCGAAAAGCGCGAGCACGCTGACGGCTGTCATGAGATATTTCTTCATAATGGTTTTATTTGCAATCGATGGAATATGACCAGGGCGCGACGAGGTCCACCTTCACGGTGACCTTGTCCCTGCCGGCCTTGCGCCTGTATGATATTGACTCCGGCGAGACCGACAGGAGCTTGAACGAACTGGCCGGGTCGAGCGCCGGATGGTCGTGGCGCAGGCCCGTCAGGTACTCGTAGAACTCCGTGTAATCGTTGGCCTTCCAGGACAGGGTCGGGACGGGATCCTTTTCGAAGAACTCGAAACGGTGGTCCCAGCCTATCTCCTGGCCGGTATAGATCAGCGGCTGGGACTCAGGCAGGGTCCAGCAGAGCACGGTCATCGCCTTCCAGGCATCGCCCATGCGCTCGAACTCGGTCCCCGACCAGGAATTCTCGTCGTGGTTGGAGGTGAAGGACAGGCGCTTGGCGTCAGCAGGATAATTCTCGGCGTTCCACGCGACATAGCGCGCAAGCGAGTCGCCGTCGGCCTTGGACTGGGCGATGTCGTTCAACAGATGGTGCAGCTTCCAGGCGTAAGTGGCATCGAAGCCGGCGTCATGGAGCCAGGTCTCCTCGCCCTCGGCGAGGAAGTACAGCTCGCGGCCGGCTTCCTCCCGCAGCACGGGGATCGTTGCCTCCCAGAACTCCTGCGGCACCTGGTAGGCCACGTCGCAGCGGAAACCGTCCACGCCGCGCTTCACCCAGAAACGCATGCAGTCGCGCATGGCCTCCCCCACCTCGGGACGGCCGTAGTTGAGCTTGGCGATATCTGTCCACTCATACTCCACTATCGTATGGCCCAGCGAGTCGCGATAATACCAGTCCGCGGGCTTCTCAGTCACCCAGGGATGATCCGGGGAAGTGTGGTTGGCCACCCAGTCGAGGATGACCTTGAACCCCTGGTCATGGGCCTCCGCGAGGAAGACATAGAAGTCGTTCAGCGTGCCGAACTCGGGGTTCACGTCGCAATAGTCGCGGATGGCGTAATAGGAGCCGAGGCTCCCCTTGCGCTCCAACTCGCCGATGGGATAGATCGGCATCAGCCAGATGATGTCCACGCCGAGCTCCTTGAGCCGGGGCAGCTGGCGCTGCGCCGCGGCGAAAGTGCCTTCCGGCGTGAACTGCCGGACATTCAGCTCATATACGACGGACGTGTCGGTCCAGGCACGGTCCTGTGACGGCTTCCCGGTGCAGCACAGCACCAGGAGGCTCAGGGATAGAAGGTAGAGTATTCTTTTCATTTCTCAGATTCTTTCGCTTCGCTCAGAATGACAATGGCTAATCGCCAAAGGGATCGAGGGCCGCGGTAGGCTTGCCTCCGGAGAAGGCCCCGTAGTCGTATCCGTTGCGGTCATGCTCCGACTCGGGCTCCCAATAGAAGACCCCGAGGAAAGAGTCGTTTCCGCGCGTTTGGTCAAAGATGTATTGGAGCGCGGCCTTGGCCTTGTCAGGCTGGGTCGCAGGCATTCCGAATTCAACGAGCATCACGGGCTTGCCGTAAGAGCCCGTCAGTATGGGCAGGTTGGTCAGGAACTGACTGACCTTGGGGGTCCAGTCGGGATATCCACCGTTCTCCCAATACGAAGGATAGAGCGACAGTCCAAGGATGTCGTACTGGAGCGAATGCGCCTGCATCAGGGTCAGGAACCAGTTGAGCGTATCGATGTTCCAGCCATTGTCCAGATGGAGTATCACCTTGGCGTCGGGATAGACGGCCTTCACGGCTTCGCGTCCGGCGTCGAAATAGCTCACGAAATGCCCGACGGACGTGCCTGAGACCTTGCCTGAATCCCAGAGCATTCCGCTGGTGACCTCATTGCCCACCTGCACCCACGGCACGTCCACGCCGGCGAGTTTCAGCGCCTGCAGGACATCACGGGTATGCTCCTTTATCGCTGAGGCAATTGCCGTTGCGGTCTTTCCTCTCCATGCCACGGGCACGTTCTGCTTGCCGGGATCGGCCCAGTAGTCACTGTAGTGGAAATCCACCATGACCTTGAGCCCCTGTGCCTGCGCCCGCTTCGCCTTGGCGACCACATCATCGCGGCCGTTCCATCCCCCCGTGGGGCTCACCCACACGCGCAGGCGCACGGCATCGAAGCCGAGTTCCTTCATCAGCGCGAAAAGATCCTTTTCCTGGCCGGATTTGCTGTAGAACTTGTATCCCTTCGATTCCATCTCCGTCACCCAGCTCACGTCCGCACCTTTGACAATGGTGCCGGGAGCGGGTGTCGGATCGTCCGGATCGTGATGCCCGCCGCAAGAGACGGCCAGGGCAAGTACGAATGCGAGGTAAAGGATCTTGCGCATGGTTCAGGACGGATTAGAGGAGGAACACTATCGAAGAATGTCCGGGCATTATCAACGTGTTGCGGTCGGCCTTGACCGTGCCGAGGATGACCACGGGACGCGCTATGCTGTCGCTGACATCCATCCTCTTCTCGGCGCCGCCGCAATTGTGGATGACCAGCATCTTCTGGCCGGAAGATGAGGTCATATACCATGATGCGACAGCTCCGCCGTTCAGCTTCGAAACCGTCATCGTACCGTCCGCCAGGGCGGGATAGGTGTTCCGGATGCGGCTCCATGCCTTGTACACGTTCAAGAGGCTGTTCTCATCCGCATCCTGCGTCTCCACCGAGATGGAAGCGGTGACCATATTGTAGTCCGTCAGGTCCGACTTGTGGTCGTTCGAGAGGCCGAATTTGCACAGGTTGGAAAGCTTTTTGTCCCATGCCATGGGCTGGCGGCGGGAGGCATCTCCCTTCTCGGTCTGTCCCCAATAGCCAAGCTCCTCGCCCTGATAGATGAAGGGCTTGCCAGGAGTGGTCAGCATCATCGCCGCAGCCTGCTTTTCCTTGTCGGCATTCTTGCCGAAGGACTCTGCAGCACGGTTCTGGTCGTGGTTGGTCATGAAGATCGAGGTGATGGCATCGGAGCGAACAGCCTTGTGGTCCTCGATGTACTTGTTCACCTCGGACACATAGTTCGAAGCGTTGCCGCCGACCGCCTTGGACAAAGTGCCGAAATAAGCGAACTCGAAACAGGAATTGATGCCCTTGTAGTAATTCTTCTCTTCCGAACTATGGGACTCGTCCCATACCTCGCCGACCATGAATATGTCGTCAGAATGGCCTGCTGCGTGGAATGTAGCATTGCAGTGCTCGTACCACTTCGCAAGCAGGGTATGGTTGGCGGTATTGTTGTAAGAGCCTATTCCTCCGCAAATGTGCTTGACAGCATCCAGGCGGAAACCGTCAATGCCCAGATTGATCCATTTGTCGGCAGAAGCCGCCAGATCCTTGAAGCAGGGATTGTTCTCCGCCTGCGAGACATCACCGTAGTTCAGGTCCGGCATCCAGTCGCTGAAGCAGCCCATGTAGTAGAGGGTCTCGGTGGACACGTTGGTGAGTTCGATGCGGTAGCGTCCGGAGCCGGTGAAGCTCATGTCGCCACCTTCCGCAGCGAGGTCCATCGCAATCCCTTCCTTGATCTTGCCGTCTGACTTGGCTCCGAACTTGGAACCGGCATCCCAGTTCATGTATTTCCTGACCAGCATTCCGACGCTTCCGCTGATCTCCGCGACCATATATAACGTCCCGTCGCCGTTGTCGACGAAACGCAGTGCCTGCCCTTCCGCACCGGTCTTCCACAGCCAGAGGTTCCAATCGGAGTTACCGGTCTTGACTGCCTCGTCGGTCTTCGTAACTGTCAGCTTGGGCGACCCGGAAGTCGCCATCTTCCATTCTCCCGAATTGTATACCGTTCCTTTCAGCATCGGGAACGACGAGTATTCCGCCGAAGGGTTGGTGCTGAAGAAATAGTAGTCCCTGTACGGGCTTGAAGGGTCGACCAGGGCCTCCTGGAACCACTTGTTTCCCTTGCCTGAATGGTTCAGGACGTAGTCCATGTAGATCTTGATGCCCTTGGCGTGGGCAGCCTTGATCAGCTCCTCGAAGTCCTTCTCACCGCCGTACAGATCGCTCACAGAGTAGTAGTCGTCCACGTCATAAGCATGGTAGCTGTCGGAAGGATGAGCCGGAGACAGCCACAGTGCTGTGGCTCCGAGTCCGTCCAGATAGTCCAGCTTGGAGGTGATGCCCTTGAAGTCGCCGACTCCGTCCCCATTGCTATCCGCGAAGGAATAGATGAGTAACTGATAGGTCGTCGATCCGAGCTTCGTGTCTCCCAAGGGGTCAGGGTTCGCAACCAGTGTCCGAATGTCGGACCCGGCCTGCGTCACCGTGACAGTAGCCTTCTCCGCACCCGTGAAGGAGATGGTCCCCTTGCGGTCTTCAGTCCCTTCGTTGGGATCGACCGTCACGGTGACGGAGCCGCCAGCAGAGCCGGCAGTCTTGTCCAGATGGATCCAGCTCCCCGAAGCCGCGGCTGTCCACGGTTCGGTCGTGGTCACCAGCAGGGGCTTGTTCGACATATCGTCGGCCGTGAAGCTGATCTCTGTCGGAGAGACTGTCAGCGTAGCCGGTGCGGGCAGGGGCTCCTTCTCCCGGCAGGAAACCGCGAGTGACAGGAGGGCCGCAATGAGCAGGAGGTATCCGGACTTTTTCATGAGAGTAAATTTAAGGATAAAAAGGGAAAGCCGGCACGGAGTCGGCTTTCCCATTGAATGTGTCGAGAATTACTCAACGACGGCCGTGCCGGCGTTGAAGTCGAGGGTGACGGTCTTGCCCGCCTCGACCCTGACGCGGTCCTGGTCGCCACCGTTGCCACGGTAGGCGATCTTGCCGTCGAAGAACACGAACTCGCGGCTCCACCAGTCGCTGGTAGCGATGGAGCTCTCCGCATAGATGCGGATCTCTCCCTCGGCAGCGGTCTTGCCGACCAGCTTGCCGTCCTGCTCAGCGAAGAGGGCGCTTGCCATTTTCTTATCCCAGCCGCCGAAGCAATCGCCTATACCATAGACCTGTGCCTTCTCCACGCAGAGTTTCTTGTTGGCGGTGTCCACGTAGATCATGTACACGCCGTTCTCAGCTACGAAGCAGTTGCCGTCAGCCACTGTGTAGCCCGTGTCCTCACCCAGTCCGGTGAAGTCTCCGTTCCACTCCTTGACAGCGCAGAACTTGAAGCCCTTGCCGGCCTCGATGTAGCGGATGGCCCAGAACTGTCCTGCCTGGCCGTTGACGGGAGTCATGCTCACGATATAGTCGGCACCCCAGTCCCAACCACCGACACCGTCGCCGATGATGTACATGGTCTCAGGAAGGGCCGGGGCCTCGCCGGTATACTCACCGTTGAGGGTGACTGTCTCAGCCTCGGGATCGTAGACAATGCTGAACTTGGCGTCACGGCCGAGCTTGATGTTGCCACCGTTGTTCTCCACAGCGATAGGCTCGCCGAAATCAACGAAGTCTCCACCGCGGTTCACGGCCCAATCCTCATTCTGACGGATCTTGATCTCGGCGGCGCCAGTGGTCTCAAGGTTGTCATAGACAAACTTGCCGCTCTCGTCCTGGTACATGATGCAGTCGGGGGCAGCCCATCCGTTGATGGTACCGACGACACCCCAGTAGGTCAGCTCGGAACCGGCCTCCAGCACGAAGATGACATCGCTGTCGGGCCTGTAGTACACATCGAATGTACCGGCACCGGGCTTGATGTTGGGACCGTCCTGAGTGGCCTTGACGGCCTGTCCGACGGCGGTACGGGCGCCGCGGTTCACTGCCCAGTCACTCTTGTAGCGGAGCTTGATCTCATCGTCGGCAGTGAGGGTGACGTTCTTGGCAACGAGGAACAAGCCGGACTCCTTGAGGATGATGTCCGGACTGCCGCCCCAGCTGTTGATGGTACCCACAAGGCCCCAGCCGGTCTCGTTGATGACGACGGTCTCGGCCTCGGGATCATAGGTCACGATGTAATTGCCTTCCTCAACATTGATGTTGGCACCGTTGTTCTCCACGGCGAAAGGCTCGCCGATGGCGACGAAGTTACCGCCGCGGTTGTTGTCCCAGCCGTGGTTCTCACGGAGCTTGAACTCGCCGGCGATCTTGGTGACAGGGCTCACCCACTTGCCGTCGGTGAGGACCATATCGATATCGGTCCCCCAATCACCATTGACGCCGATGAGCGACCACACGTGGCCTTCAGACACGGTGATGGTCTTGTCGTTGAGATTGAGCTCGGCCTTCCAGAAGCCGGCAGAAACCTTGATGTTGTCACCGCCTGCGACAGCCTCGAAAGGCTCGCCGAGGTTGACGAGGACACCACCGTAGTTCTCATCCCAGCCGCCATCCTTGCGCCACTTGAATTCAGTGGCATCATTGGCGGTAATATAGGCATACCAGACACCGTTGTCCTCAGTGGCCTTGATGTCGTTGTCCCAGTCACCGTTGAGGCCGATGATGTTCCAGCCTGTGACAGGCTCCGGTTCGGGCTCGGGTTCGTCGCCACCACCGATGAGGCCGCTCTTGCCGCCGAGGGACTCGACGACCTTGAAGAGCTTCGCCTCAGGGTTGACCAGAAGGTCATAAGTACCATCTTCAGCCACAGCGAGGTTCTTGCCGCCTCCGGCTGCAGGATACTCGGTATCGAGGCTACAGACGAACGGCTCGACATCGCCTTCGGCTCCGAAGTTGTCGGTCCAGGCCTGATTCTTACGGAACTTGAACTGGTCGTCCTTGGTAAGGACAACGCCCTCGGCCACATGCCATGTGCCGTCGGTAGTCATGGCAATATCTTTGTCCCAGCTCATCTCGAAGCTGGCGATGGAGCCGATGACGCTCCACTCGGAATCATTGTCGAATCCAGGATAGGTTATGAACGCCTCGGACAGGGTGAAGGTACCTGCCTGGGTATCGAGCAGGAGGTCATAGTTGCCGTCAGCAGGCACAGCGAGGTTCTTGCCGCCACCGGCAGCAGGATACTCGGTGTCAAGGGCCAGCACGAACGGCTCGACATCGCCTTCTGCACCGAAGTTCTCGGTCCAGCCGCCGTCCTTGCGGAACTTGAACTGGTCGGAAGCCGCCAGTTTGACGTTGCGGGCGACATGCTTGTTGCCGTCAGGGGTCATGTACATGACGATATCCTTGTCCCAGTTGAAGCCAACGGAAGCGATGGATCCGGTGATGCCCCAAGGGCTGGTCTCGGTGAACTCGGTCCAAGGATTGCCCTTCGGCAAAGTCACCACGAAACTGCCGGTGATATGGCTCTGCGAGTCGAGGCTGCCGTTGCCGCTGCCGTTGTCCACGGTACCCTGCAGCATGGCACGGATAAGGAGTTCGAGAGAGACATTGGCTCCCTCCTCATACCCCATGTTGAGGAGCATTTTGTTGATGGTGGATGCAGATGCGGTGATCGTACCTCCGTCCACAGTGGCGGAAACGGTCTTGTTGACAGGATTGCCGTTCGCGCTCAAAAGCACGAGGGTGTGGTTGACGGGAACCTTGTCATTGAATCCCATGTTGAATGATCCGGGAGTGAACGAAGCGGAGATTCCGTTCTCGTCCACGGTATAAGACTGCAGCACGGGGGCCGTAGCGTTGGACGGGTCGAAAACCTTCAGGTCCTCCTGGACGCAGGAGACCGCCATGATGGCGAGAAGACCTGCAGATATGATGGAAAATATCTTCTTCATAATCGTATTCTATTAATAACCAGGATTCTGCTTGAGGTTCTCATTCGCAGTCAGGTCCGTGGTCGGAATGGCGAAGATGTTCTTGTCAGCGGAGAAGCTGGTACCGTTGAGGTTGCCTCCCTTCCACTGCCAGTTGTAGTTGCTGCCACCGTAGCAGCCGAAACGGATGAGGTCCATGCGGCGACGGCCCTCGAACCAGAACTCGCGGCTCCATTCGTCGAGGATGTCGTTCAGGCTGTAAGAAGCCTTCGTAGCCGCATGTGCACGGGTGCGAAGCTCATTGATCGCTGCGACTCCCTCGGCAGTGGCGTTGCCGCCATTCTGGCGGGCGGTAGCCTCGGCGTAGGTCAGCCAGGCCTCGGCGGCCCTCAGGAGGAAGAAGTCGGTATCCACGAACTGTGAGTCGTGGGTAGGAGCGCCATCCGAACGGATGTTGGTGAACTTGGCACAGGAGAAACCGTTCGTGAAGGTGGAAACGTCCGTAGCGTCGATGGAGCGGCCTTCTCCCCAGAGGAGAGCGCGGTCGTCACCAGCCTTCGCAGCCATCTCGGTGCTGTTGACATTGGGAGCCTCGGTGGTCGGGAAGAACTTCTCGACGAGGTCGCGGCGGGCGCGGTTGCCACCCCAGGCCTCGGAAGTGCCGGTAGGGATGTCGGCGTTCGTCGTGGAAGCAATCAAGAACAGGGTGGTACCCCAGCTCGTGGTGGTGAGGCCGTCCTGAAGGACAGGGAAAATGGCCTCCTTGGCTGCGGAGCTCTCGCCGTTGTCGGCCATGAAGAGCATCTGGTATGCGCTGTAGTCACCTGCACCGGTGGTATTCAGGCCGTAAGGAGAATCCATGACCTTCTTGGCATAGGTGGCAGCGTCAGCCCAACGCGGGGAGCCGGTGTAGACCTCGGCGTTGAGGTACAGGCGGGCGAGGAGGAGCCATGCGGCAGCCTTGTCCACGCGGCCGTAGTTGGCATCGGACGAAGTCTTGGGCTTTGCCTCGGAAAGCGCGGACTCGATCTCGAGCAGCTCGCTCTCGATGAATTCGAACACCTGGGCTCGACTGTACTGCGGGGCCTTCTCGGAGGTGACGGTGGTCACGAACGGGATATTGCCGAACGCATCCATTGCCAGATAGTAATGCAAGGCGCGGAGGAAACGGACCTCGGCCGTCATCGTCGCGTCGTTCTCGGCGGCAACATCAAGATAATGGTTGCAGAAAGTGATTCCGGCATAGAGTCGGTAGTAGTAGCCGCGAAGCATAGGATGGCTGGCATCCCAGGAATTGTAACAGAAGGAACTGATACCTTCGTCTCCCCATCCGCAGATGGCCTCGTCGGTAGTAAGTTCGTTGGCGTTCCACATCTGACGGATGAAACCGGTGGTACCGCCGTCAAGACCGTCGATGTCGCAGTCGCCATTGGCGCCGCCATTGCCTGCAAGGGCGATGTTTGCATAGCACTTGTTGAACAGGTATGCAGGATCGTCGAGCAGCACGAGGTTCGGATCGATGGGAGTCACGTCAAGGTCGCCGACACAGGCACTAAGACCGAACACGACCGCAGCGAAAGCAGAGATATATTTGAATGTCTTTTTCATTGCTTTACTCCTTTTCATGTTAGAAATTCAGGCTGAGACCCATCAGGAACGAAATCGGCCTCGGATAGAGATTGTTGTCTATGCCTCCGAAGACCTCGGGGTCGATGCCGGAGTAACCGGTGAGGCAGAAAGCATTGTTGACGGTGCCATAGATACGGCCGCCGATGCCGTGATAACTCTCGCCCTTGAAGAGCCCGTTGAAGCTGTATCCAAGGGTGATGTTGTCACACTTGAGGAACGAAGCGTTCTCCAGGAAGTAGTCGGAAAGCACCCAGTCATATGACTGCCAGTTCTTGGCGAGGACGGCCTTCGGACGGTTGGAGAGGAAGGTCGACAGGGCCCAGATCTCGCTGGTGCCGACGTTGCTGGAGCCGGCGATCATGTCATTGTACACATAGTTGCCGATGCTGGCGCGCAGCGAGAAGCCAAAGTCCCAACTCTTATATTCAAGGCGGGAAGAGAGGCCCATCGTAACGGGAGCCATCGGGCTGTGGGTGAAGTACTTGTCATTCTCGTTGATCACACCGTCGTTGTTGCGGTCCACGACCATTCCCTCGATAGGAAGCCCGTTGGTGTCATACACCTGCTCGTAGAGGTAGAAGGAGGACGCGGGATGACCGACGGCATGAGCCTGGGCGTTGTTGCCCGTACCGGCGGAGATACCTCCCGTCGGGACGAAATAGCCGTCATCTCCACCGATGAGTTCGGTGATCTCGTTCTGGTTGTAGGTGAGGTTGTAGTTCACCGTCCAGAACCAGTCGCGGGACTGGATGACCTTGTAGTCCAAAGCGAGTTCGACACCGGTGTTGCGGAGCGAACCGATATTTGTGGTTATCTGGTTGCGGAAGTTGGAGCCTGCTGCCACATAAGCAGTATTGATCAGGTCCGTAGTTACGCGGTTGTACCAGTCGATGCTTCCGGTAAGGCGGTCGTTAGCGAAACCGAAGTCAAGGCCGACGTTGGTCGTCGTAGTGGTTTCCCAATGGAGGTTCGGGTCGTATGCGGTAGGACGATAGAGCTCGCCGGTACCGGTGACAGGATAGAATCCGTTAGTGCCCGAAGTCTTCTCATATACGGCGAAATAAGGGTAATCGGCGTTTTTGACACTGAGTTCCTGCTGGCCGGTCTGGCCCCATCCGAGACGGAGCTTGAGGTCGCTCAGGGCCTCAACGTCCTTGAGGAAGGACTCCTCCTTGATCTTCCATGCGAATGCGAAAGACGGGAAGAGAGACCAGTGCTGGCGGAAACGCGAGGAACCATCGTAACGGACAGTGGCAGTCAACAGATACTTGTCAGCGTAGTTGTAGTTGGCACGTCCGAAGAAGGAAACGAGGTAGTTCTCGGTCTTGAACTCCCAAGGGGTATGGGGACGCATGGCTCCGGGAGTCTCGTTGTTGGTCTTGGGGTAGTAGCTCACATAGTCGTTGTACTGGCTCCTCCAGAAGTGCTGCCACTCGTAACCGCCCATGATGTCGAAATGATGACCACCCTCGAAATCCTTGTTGTACTGCGCATAGGTGTTGAAGGAAAGATTGCGCTTGGTGATCTCATCAAAACCCTCGCTGCCATAGTAGATGCCGTAAGGGCTGTTGGGAGAGGTCCAGGTGTCCTGCTTTCCATAAGAAAGGTCTGCTCCGAAAGTTGCATGCAGCCTGAGGGCCTCGAAGCCATGGACCTGATAGTCGAACTCGGCGCTGCCGATGAACGAACGGCTGTTGGCGATATCCTCCTTGAGCTCGAGCAACGAAACCGGGTTAGGGGTCGCATTGCGCTCCCAGGTGAACGGCCATGTCGAGTCGTTGAGAGACTCGCCGTCCGCCCTCCACTGGAAGTAGTTCGCGAAGTTGGCTGCATCAGGGGAGGTGTTGTCGTAGATGCTCTGGGAAGGATCCATCTTGGTGGCTGCCCAGATGGCGTTGCCGTCGGCATACCTGGTGTTGGCGTACATGCCCTTCGCATTGAGGTTGACGTTCAGGTGGTTGTCGAAGAACGAAGGGTTGAGGTTGACGGATGCGGTCGCACGCTTGAACTCGGAAGTCTTCAGGATACCCTGCTCGTCGGTGAAGCCGGCCGAAACGCGGTAAGGGAGATTCTTAACGGCGCCGGTGACCGTGACGTTGTGGTCATGGCTGATGGCGGTGCGGTAGATCTCGCTCTGCCAGTCGGTATTGGCAGTACCGAGCGCATTGATAGGGGCCTGGTTCACTCCGGTGTAGAGGTTGGTGACGAAGCTGCGGAACTCGTCTCCGGTCATGACCTCCACGGACTTCTTGCGCATGCTGGTGGAGACAGTGCCGTTGTAGGAGACCTGGGGAGCCTGGTTGGCGCGGCCCTTCTTGGTCGTGATGATGATGACGCCGTTGGAACCGCGCGATCCGTAGATGGCGGTAGCGGAAGCGTCCTTCAGGACGTTGAAACTCTCGATATCGGCAGGGTTGACCATCGAAAGGAGGTTGGAAAGACCCTTGACTCCGTTATTGTCCATTGCCAGTCCGTCGATAACGATGAGAGGATCGTTGGAAGCGTTGAGGGATGAGCCGCCTCGGATACGGATGGTGGATCCGCCGCCCGGGCTACCGCCGCTGCTGGTGACGGAGACACCGGCGATCTTGCCGGTAAGCATATCCTGGGCGTTCACCACGACACCCTTGTTCTTGGTGTCAGGCTTGAGGGCGGTCACCGAACCGGTGAGGTCGCTCTTCTTGACGGTACCGTAGCCGATGACCACGACCTCGTCGAGGAACTCGCTGTCCTCCTCGAGGGTGACGGTGGCCGGCACCTCGGATGCCTTGAAGGTAAGGGTCGTGTAACCGATGCAGCTGATCTCGACGATCGCATCGGCATTCGCGACGTTCAGGACGAAGTCACCGTCGATGCCCGTCACGGTGCCGTTGGAGGTACCCTGCTCGATGACTGTCGCACCGATGACGGGGCCCATGGCGTCGGTAACTACACCCTTCACCTGATATCCGCCTTGGGCGAACACAGAAGTGGTCATCAGGCTGAAAAGCATGATGGCCATGAGTTTTGTTACGATTCTTTTCATAAAGTTACTGTTGTGATATATAACTAGTTTTTCTTTTCCTTGACGGCAAGGACAGCGAGCGCGCCGCAGAGCAGCAGGACGCCCGCGACCACCATCATGCTCACCTGCGCGCCGCCGACGAGCCTCAGCACGATACCGCCGGTAGCGGCAGCGACGATCTGGGGCAGGCAGATGGTGCAGTTGAAGAGGCCAAGATACTCACCCATGTGCTCTCCCGTGAGGGAGTTGGTGAGGATGGTAAAAGGCAGGGCCAGCATGGCAGCCCATGCCGCGCCTATGAGCAGGAACGACACGAACAGCGCATACTGGTGATGCACGAAGAACACTGAGATGAATCCGACAGCTCCGATGATCAGGCTGACTATGTAGGCAGCGCGGTGCGAACGGAACTTGGGGATGAGGAGAGCCCAGAGCATCGAACCGACGGCCTGGACGGCGAAAAGCACGCCGACCCAGTTGCCGGCGGCCTGGTAGCCCTCCGACGCGGCGTCGGTCGTATGCCAGACGGTGGATGCGATGGAACCGTTGGTGTAGGTCCACATGTACAGGAACGCCGACCAGCAGAAGAACTGCACCAGTCCGACGGTCCAGAAAGCCTTCGGCGCATGGGCCAGGAGGCTGATGAAGCCTTCATGCTTCTCCTCTTTCTTCTGAGGGTCGATGCCGTGGAACTCGGCATACTCCTGCGGGTTCATCTCCTTGACCTTGGCGAAGGTGTAGAGCACACAGAGGATGAGGATGAGGGCGCCGATGTAGAAGCTCCACTTGACGGAATCGGGGACCACTCCCTCGGGAGCGGTGTTGGCGATGCCGATCCAGGTGAAGAAGATCGGGAAGAGATAGCCGGCAAACGAACCAGCGTTGCATAGGAACGACTGGATGGAGTAGGCCTTGGCCTTCTGCTCCTCGTTGACCATGTCGCCGACCATCATTTTGAACGGCTGCATGGCTACATTGATGGAAGTGTCGAGGAATATCAGGGAGAACAGGCCGAACCACATGGCCCCGTTCAGGCCCAGCAGCAGCCGCGAGCTGAAGCTCAGGCTGCCTGCGTTGGGTAGGAAGAGCATCACCAGCACGGCGACGATGGCTCCGACGAGCAGATAGGGCTTGCGGCGGCCCATGCGGCACCAGGTCCTGTCGGACCATTTGCCGATGAGGGGCTGCACTATCATGCCCATCAGCGGAGGAAGTATCCAGAAAAAGCTCAGCTGGTGCGGGTCCGCTCCCAGCGTGGCGAAGATTCGGCTGATGTTGGCGCTCTGGAGAGCGTAAGCGATCTGAACTCCGAAAAAGCCGAAGCTCAGGTTCCACAT
>JBGUGW010000004.1:0-3592 GCA_045111695.1 Candidatus Cryptobacteroides sp.
GACAAGCAGTATGCCCTCATCATCGCCACCCAGGGCGACATCCTTCCCCAGCCTATCGTAGCAGGCGATCCCAACCTCGACATCACCGACATCCTGATCGAGGGTCTCAACGCCGAATACGTCAGGACCAAGAACGAGAACAACTAGCCTTGAAAATAGCCATACTGTCTTGCTTCTACCCGTACCGAGGAGGGATCGCCCAGTTTAACGCCAACCTGTTTGAAGAACTGGGCAGGCATCACGATGTCAAAGCCTTCAACTTCAAGAGGCAGTATCCCGACCTCCTTTTCCCGGGGAAGACACAGTATGTGACACCCGACGACGAAGCCGTATCCATAGAGTCACAGGCACTCCTGGATACGGCTTGCCCGTTCTCCTACGGCCGCACAGCCCGCGCCATCCGCGCATGGGACCCCGACCTCCTCGTCATGAGGTACTGGATGTCGTGGTTCGCCCCTTCGCTCGGATACGTCGCCAGGCGGATGAAGGACAAATGCAAGGTCGTGGCCATCCTGGACAACGTCGTCCCCCACGAGCCCCGCTTCTTCGACAGGCCGTTCACGAAGTATTTCCTGTCCGGCTGCGACGGCTTCGTAAGCATGTGCTCGGAAGTCGACAGGGACCTGCAGTCATTCGGCACCGGCAAGCCCCGCACCATCATGCCCCATCCCCTCTATTCGCATTTCGGCGAGCGCATCCCGCGCGGGGAAGCGGAGAAGGCCCTCGGGCTCGAGCCCGGCAGGAAGAACATACTTTTCTTCGGCCTCATTCGCAAATACAAGGGGCTTGACATCCTTCTCAAGGCCTTTGACGGGCTCGGGGAGGACTACCAGCTCATCATCGCCGGAGAGCCCTACGGTTCGTTCGCTCCCTACCAGGAGCTCATCGACGCGAGCCCGGGCAAGGACAGGATCAAGGTTTTCCCCCAATACATCAAGGACTCCGAGGTCAAGAAATATTTCTCGGCGGCCGATGTCACCGTGCTCCCCTACCGGAGCGCCACCCAGAGCGGCATCAGCTCCGTTTCTTACCATTTCGAAGTGCCCATGATCGTCACCGCCGTTGGAGGCCTCACCGAGACCATCGGCGAGCGGGGCACGGGTATTGTAGCCGAGGAAGTCACTCCCGAGGCCATACGCCGGGAGATCGAGAATTATTTCAGCAACAGCGCCATCCGGAAATACTGCATCGAGCACATCCGGGAGGAGAAAAAGCGCCTGAGCTGGGCAAAGTTCGCCGAAGACCTCACGGACTTTGCAGGATCGTTAAACAGGACGAAGTTATGAAAAAGCTTGTCATGATCTGCCTTGCGGTGGTCCTGCTCCTCGGAGCGGGTCCCCTGAGCGCGCAGAACACCGAATACAAGGCCACGCCCGTGACCATTTCCAAGGACAAGGTAAGGGAGAATGGTAAGCTGTATTATTCGCATGTGGTGCTGGAGCGCCAGACGCTCTTCTCCATCGCCAAGGCTTACGGCGTGTCCCTCCAGGACATCTATGACGCCAATCCCACCCTCAAGCTTGAGACCGAAGGCCTGAAGACATACCAGATCCTGCACATCCCCTACGTGGAGAACGCCCCCGGCGCAGAGGAGACTTCTCCGGCCCAGGCAGCGCCTTCCAATACCGTGACGACCGCCCCGGCCGCACAGCCGGGCGACTATATCATCCACACCGTCAAGTGGTACGAGGACCTCGGCGCCATCGCCAAGAAATACGGAGTCAGCAAGGAAGCCATCATGCGTGCCAACGGCATGACTTCGCCCCAGCTGTCACGCAAGCAGAAGCTACGCATCCCTCCCGCAGGCGCGGAGGTGGTTGAGGAGATTCCCGCCATCGTAGAAGAAGACATCGCTGAGGCTGAAGAGGAAGAGGAGGACAAGCCCAAGAACATCTTCGAGACCATAGGTGAAGCCATCTCCGAGAAGGCCGAGGAGTTCCTCTATACCGGCAAGAAGGACGTCACCGCAGCGCTGATCATGCCTTTCAACGCATCCAAGTCCCCCAACGAGAACAACCTCGAGTTCTACAGCGGCGTGCTCATGGCGGCCCGTGACCTCAAGTCGGAGGGTATCAACGTAGATCTCAGTGTCTATGACGCGGTCGGCGGCAACATCCCCGTCACGGCCGAGAAACTCGGATCGTGCGATGTCGTCATCGGCCCCATCTCCACTGCGGACCTCTCCGGAACCCTCAAGATCAGCCCTTCGGGCACTCCGATCGTCTCTCCCCTTGAGCCCAAGGCAGTAGAACTGGCCAGAGTATACGGCAACCTCATCCAGGCTCCCAGTTCCTCCGAGAACCAGAGCGAGGACCTTGTGAACTGGCTCGCCGAAGAGTACCGCCCCGGCGACCGCGTGGTGCTCCTCGTCGAGAAGAACGCCACCAGGACGGCTGCGGCCAACGTCATAGTCGAGAAGATGCAGGAGTCGGGAATCCAGTACAGTACCATCACTTACGGACCCCTGGAAGGCCGCAACCTGTCAAACAGCATAGAGAGTCCCGGATCCGGACGCAGCATCCGCCTGATAGTGGCTTCCGAGAGCGAGGCTTTCGTCAATGACGTGGTCCGCAACGCCAACCGCCTGGCCCTCAGGGGCAACCGCAGGGACAATGTGGTGCTCTACAGCATCTCAAAGATCCGTTCCTTCGACACCATCGAGGTGGAGTATCTCCACAACGCCAACCTACACGTATCCATCTCATATTTCGTGGACTACGATTCCCCTGCCGTACAGCGTTTCCTCATGAAGTACAGGGCGCTCTTCAACGCCGAACCGGGGCCGTTCGCCTTCCAGGGCTACGACACCGCGTACAACTTCATCAAGATGTGCTCCAAGTACGGACGCCGCTGGCCGGACAAACTTGACGGGGAGGACATGCGCGGACTGCAGTCCAACTTCAGCTTCGACCGTCGCGGAGGACATATCAACAAAGCCGTCAGACGCATCGTCTACGGCCAGGATTACAGTATCAAGCTGGTAAACTAGGGCTTCAGCAGAGCCCTTGCATTTGCGATGGCGGCATCGGTGACTACGGTGCCGCTGAGCATCCGTGCAACCTCCATGACGCGTCCTTCCTCATCCAGACGGGTGATGGAAGACAGCGTCCTTCCGGCCGCATCCCCTGATTTGGAAACGAGATAATGCGCGTCACCTTTCGCCGCCACCTGGGGCAGGTGCGTGATAGCGAACACCTGCATGTTGCGGCCCATGTCGCATATCATGGAACCCATGCGGTCGGCGGCGCTGCCGGACACTCCGGAGTCAATCTCGTCGAAGAACAGCGTAGGCATCTCGGTATAGCGGGCCATCATTGCCTTGAGACTGAGCATAATGCGCGAGAGCTCACCGCCGGAAGCGCATTTGGAGAGCTCCGCGGGCGCGCGGCCGTCGGCTGAGAAGAGGAAACGCACGGAGTCGGTTCCGACAGGGCCCGGGGGGACTTCGGAAAACTCCACCGAGAACACTGCGCGCTCCAACTCCAGGAAACGGAGCGAGTCCATGATGGCCTCGGAGAACGGGCCGGCGGCGCGCTGGCGGGCGGCGTGGGGCTGGGCGGACACCCCGGCGCCGCGCGCCGCCGCCCCCCCC
>JBGUGW010000005.1:0-2258 GCA_045111695.1 Candidatus Cryptobacteroides sp.
TCCTTGTCGAACAGGCTGCCCTGGTCGTCGAAGCCGTGGGTCATCTCGTGGCCGATCACCACGCCGATGGCGCCGTAGTTGACGGCGTCGTCAGCATCCGGATTGAAGAACGGGGGCTGAAGGATGCCGGCAGGGAAGCATATCTCGTTTGTGGTGGGGTTGTAGTAGGCGTTGACTGTCTGGGGAGTCATGCCCCACTCGGTCGGGTCGGTGGGCTTGCCGAGCTTGGAGAGGTTGTCCTGCACGTACCAGGCGCTGGCAGCGCGGAGGTTCTCGTAGTAGCTGAGCTCGGGATCCACGTTCATGGAGCTGTAGTCCTTCCATTTGTCGGGATAGCCGATCTTGACGGTGAAGTTCTCCAGTTTCTCGCGTGCCTTGGCCTTGGTCTCGTCGGACATCCACTCCAGCTCGTCGATGTGCTGGCCCAGGGATACCTGGAGGTTCTTGACAAGTTCGAGCATCCTCTGCTTGGAGGACTCGGGGAAGAACTTGGCGACATACATCTGGCCGACAGCCTCACCGAGGATGCTGTTCGGCACGCTCATGGCGCGCTTCCAGCGCGGTTTCTGCTCGGTTATACCGCTCATCTGGGTGCTGTAGAAGTCGAAGTTGGCGGCATAGAAGTCATCGGAGAGAGAGCTCGCGGCCCCGTTGATCAGCTGCGCTGCGACATAATCCTTGAGGACGTCGAGAGGGGTGTCCTTGAAGAGCTTGCTGAAACCATCGAAGAATGAAGGCTGCTCCACGACGACCTTATCCATCTCGGGGAGACCCATAGCGGCTGCGAAGCCCTTGAAGTCGAAGCCGGGATAAGCCTTGTAGATCTCGGCGGAGCTCATGGGGTTGTAGAGTCTCTGGATGTCGCGGTTCTCGACGCTGGTCCAGGAGAACTGCGCCAGACGGTCCTCGACGCCGGCTGCGTTGGCAGCGCGCTCTGCGCTCCTGTCAAGGCCGGCGAGGGCGAAGAATTTCTCGAGCATCGCCTCGTAGCCCTTGCGGAGCTCGGCGTTGGCGGGGTCGACATAATAGTCGCGGTCGCCCATGCCAAGACCGCCCTGGCCAAGGTAGAAAATCTGGGTCTTGCTGTCCATCAGGTCGGCATCGACGCCGCCACCGAAGAAGCCTCCTTCACCCACGAGGTTCATCTTGCCGAGGTGAGCGGCGAGAGCCGCCTTGTCCTCAATGGCGTAAATCTCGTCAAGATACTTCTTCAGAGGGGCCGCTCCCTCCGCGTTCAGGCGGGTGGAGTCTAGGCCCTGCTTGTACAGGTCGACGATTTTCTGGTCGATGCTGCCCGGCTCCGGATTCATGGTGGTCATCTCGGAGAAGAGGGCGTTGAGGTCCTCGACGTTGCGCTCGCGCAGCATGTCGAAGGAGCCGTAACGGGCATACTCGGGCTTGAGGGGATTGTTCTTGATCCAGCCGCCGTTGGCGTACATGTAGAAATTGTCGCCGGGCTTCACGGAAGTGTCCAAGTCGGCGGGATTAATGGCCGGAACGCCTGCCTGCTTCTGCGAGCAGGAGGCGAGTACCATCAGAGGGATGAACATAAGGATGATCTTTTTCATTGTTATTGATGATTTGGTTTACTTTTTCTTGTCATTCAATGCCTGGAGGCGGGCCTGCGCCGCAGCCTTCTCGGCATCGTCGGCGCCGTACTTCGCCAGCATGGGCAGGTATTTCTTCTCGAGCTTGACGTTGTTGTCGCGCCTTGCCATCAGGACGCTGTTCTTGATGGCGGTATAGTCGGAAGGGTCGATCTTGAGCACCTTGTCGTAATATTTGCGGGCAGTCTTGTTGTCCTTACGCGCCACAAAATAATATGTCCCGATATTGGACATGAACAGGGTGTTCTTCGGGTCATACTTGAGCATCTTTTCAGAGAGCGCGCGGAACGACTCGAAGGAGGCCGGACTGCCGATGGTATAGAAGCTCGCGCAATACTCCTGGATGCCGGACTTGAAGACGTCCGCGTCCGCAACATCGTCGCCATACTTCCACGAGGGATGCGAGGTGCCGTCATAGTCGATCAGCGCCGAAAGTGCGGCGGTAGCCATATCCGGACTCTCCTTCTCATATGCGACGAGCGATGTGACCTTGGCGAAGCGCAGGTCAAGCCGGTCGGGACAGAGCTTGACCGCTTTGTCGATGGCCGATGACGCCATGGCGAAAAGCGAATCCTCGAAGAAAGTCTCCTCGAAATAGTTGACGTCCGCGCCGAGCGAGTCCTTCAGGACCAGTGCGGGCTTTGCGCCCAT
>JBGUGW010000006.1:0-5907 GCA_045111695.1 Candidatus Cryptobacteroides sp.
CAGCATCATCGTGACGGTATAGTCGTGGGCCTTGGCAAGCGCCCCCGCGCCCCAGGAGTAGTCCACGCCGCCGGACTTGGCCGACGCAAACTGCGCGACCAGCAGCCCCAGCACGGACAGGAGCAGGGGAGCGAGCCGCCCCCTATATCCGCTGGCCACCGTCATGATCCAGTTCCTTCTTCGCGTTTTCGTCCCCGGAGGACTTCTCCGGAGGCGTATGAGTCTTGTCGATGTTGACCGACGGGATGGTTCCCATCATGATGGCCCTCATGTCATTCTGGGACTCCTCGTGCATGGCCTTCGGGTCGAGGGGCTCCATCACTTCCTGGGCCGCTTCGATCTTCCGGCCCATAGGCGTCACCGGGGCGCCGTCGGGGCCCATCACCGGACCCGGGTCCTCGTCCTCGTTGTCCGGAGGAATTATAATGGGTACGCCTGTGATCTCCTGCTCCCTGACTTTGCCGAAGACGTCCTGCACCTGGAAGCCCTTGTCCGTCATGGCGACGACCTTGCTGGGCTCCGGTGCGGTGTCGGCGAGCTCGAAGGTCTCCTCGTCCGAGGAAACCTGCTCCCTGGGCTTTGCCAGGTCCTTGGCGATGATGACACAGTAGTAGATGATGTACGCCACCGTTAGGGCGACGGCGAAGATCCAGAAAGCACTCATTGTTCGGGTCCTGTTTTAGTTCTTTTCATTTCCGGTAGCGGGGATCGCGTTTTCGCGGAAAATGCCAACGAAGGGCCTCCCGGGGCGCATCCCCGAGGGTCAAATTAGGAAAGGGAAGAAAGAAGAGGAACCGAAAGGGGTGTCAGGAGGCCGGAATCGGCCCGAAAAGAGGGAAGAAAAGACGAGATGATACTCGTAGCGTATACTCGGATTCCCGCCTGGGCACAAAAAATCCCCGTCCCGGCAAAGGACGAGGATTTGGGAAAGTGCCAAGGACACCATAGGATTGATGGTGATTATTGGCGACCTTTGATTCCGTGAGCACAATCACATGAGCTCTATTCTCCGGGGAGCAACATTCGGTCATATACCTTGACGTACTTGAGGCCGAGGGAGATGGTGAGGTCTTGCTTGGATATGTAAAATGCTGTCTTACGTTTTCTGTAAAGTGTAAAGCGCATTTTACAACATTCATCCTAAGAGGAATACATTGATTGTTAATGCATTACGAAGTTTGGCACGGAGGGTGTTTCGGGAGGGGCAAATGCAAAACTGATGTTTAACAATCTAATTCCTTTGAGTATGAAACGCATATTTGTCCTTCTGATGGTGGCGCTGATGAGCGCCGTGACGGTGAATGCAAAGACGGTCCGTGGCTATGTATCCGACAAGGAGGGGAATCCGGTCGTCGGCATGAAGATGGTCGTGGTGAACACGGACAACCCCTCCAAAAAGAGCGTAGCCGTGACCGATGAAGAGGGGTACTTCTCCATGCCGGTCCCGGAGAACCTCGATACATCAGATCTTGTCGATGTGTTTGCCAGTAACGGAGCCCGGGTCATCAGGTACCGGGAGACATCCACGGGAATCCGGATCGTGATCGAACCGTCCCAAAAGAGGGAAAGGGCATTGGAACAGAAGTAATGTCCGGACACGGGGATTCCGAATAATGTTGTACCTTTGTAAAGACTCTTTACAGTTTTGTAAGGAGGCTTTACGGCTTTACACGGGCCGATTGAAATGCAAGTGCCTTACTATATGCGTGTTGCGCTGTTTGGAATGGAATTTGACTCGTGTACGTGCGTAAAAGACTGATTTGACAATGGCTTCCAAGATTGGGAAAATACTGGTCGTAGATGATAACCAGGGCATTCGCCGGGCGCTGGAGATACTGCTGCCCCTTCACTTCGCCGAGGTGAAGACGATACCTTCGCCTTCCACGCTCGTTTCGACGCTGGAGCAGTTCCGGCCGGATGTGGTGCTTCTGGACATGAACTTCTACACAAACATCAATACGGGCAACGAAGGGCTTTACTGGGCGGGTGAAATCAAGAAGATGGTGCCGGAGGTGGAAGTCGTATTGTTCACCGCTTACGCCGACATCGCCCTGGCCGTGGAAGGGATGAAGAGGGGAGCCTTCGACTTCATCGTGAAGCCCTGGGACAACGACAAGCTGATCGAGGTACTGACCGCCGCCCGGGACAAGGCAAGGAAGGCCCTGAAAAGGGACACTCATTCTTCCTTTGACCAGAAATCGGACAGCCCCATGTTCTGGGGCACATCCCCGGCCATGAAGAACATCGGGAAGACGCTGGACAAGATCGCCCCTACCGATGCGACGGTCCTGATCACCGGAGAGAACGGTACCGGCAAGGACGTGCTGGCGCGTGAGATCCACGCCCACAGCCTCCGGAGCGAGAAACCGATGGTCGCCGTCGATGCAGGGGCCATCACCGAGACGCTGTTCGAAAGCGAGCTGTTCGGCCATGTCAAGGGCGCATTCACCGATGCCCACACAGACCACATAGGGAAGTTCGAGCAAGCCGATGGCGGGACGCTGTTCCTGGACGAGATAGGAAACATCCCGTTGCATCTTCAGGCCAAGCTGCTTCGCGCCATCCAGAGCCGGAGCGTCGTCCGCGTGGGAGGCAGCGAGGCCATCCCGGTGAATATCCGGCTGATCTGCGCGACCAACATGGACCTCGACTCCCTGGTGCGTGAAGGACGTTTCCGGGAGGACCTGTATTATCGCATCAACACCGTCCATATCGCCCTTCCGCCGCTGCGTGAGAGGAAGGAAGACATCATTCCCCTGGCGCAGCTCTTCCTTGAGAGGTTCGCCCGGAAATACCACCGTCCGCTTACGGGTATATCCGATGATGCAGCCGAGGCGCTGAAGGAGTATCGCTGGAGCGGAAACATCCGCGAGCTTCAGAACTGCATCGAAAAGGCCGTGATCCTTTCAGACGGGACGCTCCTGACCGAAAAGGATCTCCAGCTGGAACGGTCCGGCAAACCCGCCGGGACGACCATCCGGGCAGTCAGCGAATCCGAGGAAGAACGGCTGATCCGCGACGCGATGGAACGCACGGGCGGGAACATATCGGCCGCGGCCAAGATGCTCGGCGTGAGCCGCCCCACACTGTATGCTAAATTGAAGAAATACGGCCTATGACCTTTACCGTCTGGCACATAGTGGGAGCATGCATCATCGTCGCGATCGTCGTGGCGGTGATTTCCATACTCAAGACCAGGCAGAAGGATATCAAGAAAGTCGCGTATATGATGGATGCGCTGGAGGACGGTGAACTCAACTTCCGTTTCCAGGACAAGAACAAGTTCAACCGCACGCTGAACCGCATCCGGACCATCTTCGAGAAGCAGCGGCAGGCCCACGAGCAGGATTCCTGGACCAAGCTCATCCGGGTGCTCACCCATGAGATCATGAATACCGTATCGCCGATCGCATCCCTCTCCGATGTGATGGCGAAGTCCGTTGACGAGAACGGGCAGAGCGAGCTGGACATCAAGGCCGGACTGGAGACGATCTCGGACTCCTCGAAGAACCTGATCGAATTCGTGCAGACATACCGCCAGCTCTCCGGCGTGGCGAAACCCATCCGCAGGGCTCTGGACCTGCAGGAACTGATGGACAACGTCATCGCCTTGAACAGCGAGCTCGCAGCATCGTATGGCGCTGTCTGCACCTATCGTCCCGAGGAAACGGACCTGATGATCTATGCCGACGAGGGGCAGATCTCCCAGATTCTGATCAACCTCATCAAGAACGCCCTGCAGGCTGGCGCCAAGCACGTCGACATCACGGCCAGGATGGGGAAGGACGACGACGTCATCGTCCGCGTGGCCAACGACGGGGAACCGATACCCGTATCCGCCCAGGAACAGATCTTCATCCCGTTCTTCACCACGAAGAAGGAAGGCTCCGGCATCGGGCTCTCGCTGTCCCGCCAGATCATGCGGAACCACAACGGCACCATAGAGCTCCTCCGGAGCAATGCCCAGCAGACGGTGTTCGAACTCCGGTTCAGATAGTCTCTCCATAATAACTGTAAAGCCAAAGTGTAAAGAGTTGTAAAGCCCTTTACACTTTTTACAGTTCAGCCAAAACACATACTTCTTGAGAATCAGCGTGTTAACTAGTTTGGCACGGCGGATGATTGAATTTTGGCACAGCGTAAAATACGTGGATTGTATGAAAACACTTTTACATATCGTTTTTGTGATGGCAATCGGGCTTTCCGCCCACGTGGCGGAAGCCCAGGAGCCGCAGGTGATGTCCCTTCACGACTGCATGGAGTATGCGATCTCCAATTCCACGAAGGTACGGATCCAGGAGGCTGCATCCGGTGACGCGAGGCTGGACCGAAGGGATGCGGCCCTCGCCCTGTTCACTCCGCAGATCAGTGCGCAGACCTATGCCTACTACAACTTCGGCCGCAGCATCGACCCGCAGACGAACACTTATTTCAACACGACATCCTTCCATAACAACTATGGCGTGAGCGCCGGGTACGACCTCTTCGACGGCTTCAAGGCTGTGAACAACTACAAGATCTCCAAGACCGGGCTCCTGATTGCCGACTCCCAGGAGAAGCAGGTGGAAGCCGACATCTGCCTGGCGGTGATGGAAGCCTACTACAACGTGGTGTACTACAAGCGCCTCAGCAGGGTCTATGAGGAGCAGGTCGCCGTCGCCGAGCAGGCGCTCGTCAAGGCGAAGCGGCAGGAGGAACTCGGTCAGAAGGGCCATGCCGACGTCGTCCAGATGGAGGCCGACCTGGCCGACCGCCAGTATGACCTCACGAATACATACAACATGTACGAGAGCCAGAGGATGACCCTGGCGGACCTGATGTTCTGGCCGGTGGACGAGGAACTGGTCATCGACACCTCGATGCCCGTCTGGCAGGTGGAGCCTGTCTCCACGAGTTCGGTGGTGGACTTCGCCCTCGAGCATAACCCGGCGGTGCAGATCGCTTCCTGGCAGGAGCTCAACGCCAAGCGGGAGCTGAACACGGCCAAGTGGCAGACGCTGCCCTCCGTGGGCCTGTATGCCGGCTGGAGCACGAGCTACTACACTTATCAAGGCTCCCAGACGGCCGCTTTCCAGGATCAGTTCAGGAACAACGGGGGCGAGTATGTGGAAGTCTCCGTTTCCATCCCTATCTTCAACAGGCTTTCCCGGCTTTCGACGATTTCCCGTAAGCGCCATGCGCTGCAGAAGGCTACCGCCGAGTTGGATCAGAAGAAAAGGGATGTGGAGAGCGAAGTGCGCAGGGCCGTCCAGGACCGTGACGGCGCTGCGACCGCTTACCAGCAGGCGCAGCACAAGGCCGAGGTGCAGGCTGAGGCCTACAACCTGAACCTAAAGAAGTTGGAACAGGGGCTGATTTCCCCGCTGGAGTTTCAGACCGCGAACAACAATTACCTGAAGGCGCAGGCCGACGAGATGAACTCCCTGTTCAAGTATCTCATCAAGCAGGCCGTAGTGCGCTATTACAATGGTGTCGAATACGTAAATCAGTAAAACCATGGATAAGATCATCGAGAAGAAGACCGGTTGGCGCGTGGCGTTCACGAAGAAGGCCCTGCCTTGGTGGCTGGGGGCGCTGCTGGCGGCGTTCATCATCTATCTGATCGCCCGTCCGAACAACAAGACGCTGCGGGTGGACAAGGATACCATCACTGTATCGACGGCCGTCAAGGGGGAGTTCAACGACTACATCCGCATCAGCGGCCGTGTGCAGCCGATGACGACGATCCAGCTCAGTCCGCAGGAAGGCGGCATCGTCGAGCAGATCCTCATCGAGGAAGGTTCCCGCGTGAAGGCCGGCGACCCCATCCTTCTCCTGAACAACGACAACCTGGACCTGCAGATCCTGAACTCCGAGGCTGAACTGGCCGAGAAGGAGAACATCCTCCGCAACACGCAAATCCAGATG
>JBGUGW010000007.1:0-4497 GCA_045111695.1 Candidatus Cryptobacteroides sp.
TATGCCGCATTGCCCAAGATGGGCCAGGCTGACTTTATAGTTCTCGATAAGGCGGTCGCGGCCGGATCCGGCAAACTTTATCTCCTCACTTACGGGAAGGCTCTCCACGACAGACCACCGCATGCCGTAGGATTCAATCTTCTCCTGGACGGATCGTATGGCCTCAACCGTCCAGACCTCGCCTATAGGCACACTGTGCAATGAAGTGACTATCCCCTCCACCCCGATCTGCCGGAG
This sequence comes from Candidatus Cryptobacteroides sp., assembly GCA_045111695.1. GTDB lineage: Bacteria > Bacteroidota > Bacteroidia > Bacteroidales > UBA932 > Cryptobacteroides. The sequence goes on from JBGUGW010000007.1 coordinate 238, forward strand.
CATGTCGAGGGTGACCTTGTCATTGGGGCCGAACCATCTCCAGGTTTTCTCCATATCCTATTCAGCAATCAAATGCAGCACGCGGCTGGAATAGCCCATCATCTCATTCGAGAAATTGAAAGGCATTTCAAGACCATTGTTCATGAGGAACGACCCGCTGAAGGATTTGCCTTCGAACGACAGCGGGCGGCCGGGGGCTTTGTCAAGCTCGACCACCTTGTACATCCTGTCGGGATCGAGTCCCGCCATCTTGACGCGCGGCGGATGGTTGTCGTAGAGGTTGTCAATCCTCCACCAGTAGAACACGGCTTCGGACTTGTCCTTCGAGCAATACATCAGGGACGCGATGCCGAGATTGTCATAGGGAGAAACAAGGCGGTAAATGTCCCCGAACTGCACGACAGGGCGTACGGACTTGTAGTCGGCTATCGCCTGCTTGCATTGCGCGATTTCGGCTTCGGTCATGTCCTTGGGCTGGAGCTCCATGCCGAGGCGCCCGCTCATGGCCACGTCGATGCGGAATTTGATGGGCGTGACGCGGTGCACGGTATGGTTGGGAACTGCGCTGATGTGCGAAGCCATGGTGATGGCCGGGAAGAAATAGGATGTACCCCACTGCATGTAGATGCGCTGGAGGGCATCGGTATTGTCGCTCACCCAGAACTCGTCGAACCAGGGCAGGACGCCGTAACTGGCACGGCCGCCGCCACTGGCGCAGGTCTGGATGACCAGGTCGGGATACTTGGCGCGGATGCGGTCGCAGACCGACGCGAATCCCTGATGGTAGCGTATATTAAGCTCGGACTGCCTGTCGGCAGGAAGATACGAACTGCCGTGGCTGCTGACGGACATGTTGGCGTCCCACTTGATGTAAGCGATGCCGGGATAGTTCGTCATAAGCCCGTCCACGATGCCGAAGACATAATCCTGCACGGCGGGATTGCCCAGGTCAAGGATGACCTGGCTGCCACCGCGCCCCTTGACGACGTCGCGGCCTGGAGCATTGATGATCCAGTCGGGATGCTTCTCATAGAGTTCAGACACGGTATTAGCCATCTCCGGCTCAATCCAGATACCGAACTTGATGCCGTGACGGGCGGCAGCGTCGACGAGGCCCTGGATGCCGTTGGGCAGTTTATTCTTGTCCACCACCCAGTCTCCAAGTGAACTGGTGTCGTTCAGGCGGGGATACTTGTCGCCGAACCAGCCGTCATCCATGACGAAGAGTTCGCCTCCCATGGCAGCGATATCCGCCATCATCTGGTCCATGCCGGGCTCGTTGATATTGAAATAAACGCCTTCCCAGCTGTTCAGAAGAATCATACGCTCTTTGTCGCCGTGCATGATCTTATGGGCGCGGGCCCAACTGTGGAAATTGCGGGATGCACCGCTGAGACCCTCGTCCGAATAGGTAAGGGCAAGCTCCGGAGTACGGAAACTCTCGCCTTAGCCGAGAGTCAGCGAGCTGTTGTCAGCACTGATGCCCGCGAAAAGGCGGTGATAGTCGGAATCGTTCGTGACCAGGTCGAGATGATAGTTGCCGCTGTAGCAAAGGGCTGCGCCGATGACGGCACCGGAATTCTCCTTTGGCTTGCCGTCCAGCGAGAGCATGATCTCCGCATGGGAAGTATGCGCATTGCGCACGCCGTCCTTGTTTTCGATGCGCAGTATGCCGCGGTTGAGGGGCTCCTCGACCAGTCGTCCTTCATTCGCCCAGGTGCCGTACAGGTGGCTCACCCACACGTCCCCAACGCGGACGGGAAGGAAAGCGGAATCGAATTTCCTGAGCACGACGGGTTTCTTGCCATCGTTGAAGATCTCTGTCCATGTCTCTATCATGTCGACGTCCCTGAAGGCCTTGTAGAAGACCTTGACACGGAAATCGTACACCTTGTCCTTGAGGGTCACGGCCACGATATCGGCATCCTTGGAGGACTCGGTAGATACGGACTCGACTGCAAGGTCAAGCGACATGTTGCCGTCGGCATGCGTGACGGCGATGGCATCCTCGCGGATCTCGCCCTGGCCGTAGGCCGGGTATGCGTTCATCGGGCGGGAGCCCGAAAACTGGATGGACTCGGCGTCGACATCGGAGAGCTTCGCTCCGAAATAAACGAAACGCAATTGCTGTCCCTGCCTGGCATTGAGCACGAGGGACATTCCGTCGGTATTCACCGAAATGCGGTCGCCAGATACCTTGACCTGCGTATACGCGCAAAGGGAAAGCGCCGCAAGGAGCGAACAGACAATAATCTTCTTCATATCAATAGTTAATCAGTATGGTTCCACAATCAAGGCCCCTGACAGAAACGGATGCCGTCCCGGAGGCGCCTTCTACGCTGCGCAGCAGCAGTTGCGCCTTGCCGGAGAATGTCTGGATGGAGAATGGGCCGTACGAGCCGGCAACGGGGCGCTCGAGCACCTTGAATGCCGGATCGCCATTGCCCCATCCGAGTATACGGACATTAGACGATACGGTGACCGCAAGGGCTACGGCTGCGTCAGGCACTTCCCTGCCCTTTTCGTCCAGTACGGTGAAATCCAGCACGACGACATCCTGCCCGTCAGGGCGGAGATTCTGCTTCGAGCTTTCCACCTTAAGGGAAACGGGGATCCCGGGAGTCTCCAGCACCTGTTCGACGACCTTCTTTCCGTTCTTCAGGCCGACGGCAACAAGCTTGCCGACCTTGTATGTCACAGGCCAGCTGATATGTCCATACCTGGAGACGCTTTTCTTGCCAAGTGACTTGCCGTTCAGGACAAGCTGCACCTCGTCGCAGTTGGAATAGATCCAAAGATCGACGGAACGCCCCTCGTAAGTATTCAGGCCCCATGAAGGAGCGACATACACCATAGGCTCATCCACCCAGCAGGATTTTAGGTAGAAAGCTTCGTCCTTGGGGAATCCGCAATAGTCCAGGATTCCGAACTGCGAGCCTGTAGCCGGCCATGAAAGCGGGCTGGGCTCACCCCTGTAGTCGAAGCCGGTCCAGTAGAAAAGGCCTCCGAGCCAGGGACGGGAGGAATAATACTTCCAACCGCGCTCGATGACATTGAGGACATGGCCGGCAGGAGTGAACTGCATGCCGGAATCGCTCCCGTTGGTTCCGTCGCGGTCAACACCGGAACGGTTGAGCGAAACCATGCGCCCTTTATCTGCATCAGTCACATATACGCCTCTGGTGCCGGTACCGGTAGTTTCTTCCGTACCGATGGCAGGATGATCGGGATATCTGGTGTGGAAATCCTCTATCGGGTTCTGTACGATATAGTTGTATCCGAAGACATCCACTCCCGGAAGGGTCTCGCGTCCGCCGCAGTTGCCGTAGGTAACCGGGCGCGTCGAGTCGATGGAATGGATGAACTCAGTCATACGGCGGGCGATGTCACCGCCCTTGGGGGCGTACTCGACCGCCCATTCCTCGTTTCCAATACTCCAGAGTATGACGCTGGGATGGTTCACGTCGCGGCGGACCATGCGCTCGACAAGGTCGAAATGCTCGCGGTCCACGCCCATCATGCGGTTCTCGTCAATGACGAGGAAGCCGAGCTCGTCGCATAGGTCGAGCATCGCGGGCGATGCAGGATTGTGCGCGCTGCGTATCGCATTGAAACCGTATTTCTTAAGCTGCAGGAGCTTGTAACGCCACAATTCGTCGGGAACGCCGGTCCCGACTCCCGCATGGTCGAGATGCAGGTCACAGCCCTTGAGTTCGACGCGATAACCGTTGAGGAGGAATCCCTGCCTGGGATCGAAGTCCGCGGAGCGGATACCGATCCTGACATCGTACTCGTCCAGAAGGTTTTCAATGCCATAATCGCCCTTGTACAAGCAGGTCCTGAGCGTATAGAGATAAGGATTGTCGACTGACCAGAGCCTGGGATTGCTGACTTCCAGCTCCATCAAACCATCGCTCCCGTCGGAAAAAACCGTGGCGACAGACCTGCCGTCAGCATCGAGCAGCGTCTGGGCAACCAGGTAAGAACGCTCCGCGGAAAGCTTGTCCACACGGACTTCAGACACGACCGTACAATTTGTCCTGGACGGGTTGAAACGGTATTCCTTCAGAATGACTCCGTAAGGTTCAATCGCCGTCCGTCCGGTTTTATGCAGATAGACATTCCTGTAGATACCGGCGCCTTCGTAGTACCATCCTTCTTCGAGCGAAGCGTCTGCACGCACGGTAATGAGATTCTCGGCCCCATAGTCAAGATACTCGGTCAGGTCGTATACAGAGCTGGCATAGCCGCTGCGCTCGT
>JBGUGW010000008.1:0-8918 GCA_045111695.1 Candidatus Cryptobacteroides sp.
GTAGAATAGAGCTTGTCACCGTATTCAGCAAACGCACGGTTGTAGAGCTTCTTGGTGCTGCGGCCGGCAGCGTTGAGTTCGGCGGCCTCCTCTGCGGTCGGCTCCAGCCACAGGGCGCGGCGCACGTCGGTAGCAGGGATCTGGTCATAGAGCTCCTTGCTGATAGCCAGCGGGTAGTTGCGCTGCATCGAAGAAGAAGCGTTGCTGCCCTGATAGGCGAAGAAGGAATAATAGTAGAGAGTCTGGTCCTCAGCCTCGTAAACTCCCCAGATCCATTCGCTGTTGGGATTGTTGAAACCGCTGTTCATATACTCATCCTTGCCCATCAGCGCGTGTCCCTTGTAAGCATTGGGGGCGCAGGCAGCGACGGTAGCCCAGTCCTCGCGGACAAGGGCGGCGCGGGCCTTGACGGCATACGCCACATTGATGTTCGGCTTGTAGAACTCGTCTGATCCGCGATCAAGGCCGCTGGCCTGGAAGAGGCTGATGGCCTCGTCGCAGTCGGCATAGATCTGGGCGTAGCACTCGGACTGGGTGGAAAGCGGGAGGTCATAGGTACCTTCGTCAGTGGTCTCGGAACTGAGACGGAGGGCTATACCCTTGGCAGCACCGTTGTTGCTGTCCTGCCAGCGGTAAGCATAGAGCTGCATGAGCATCGTAAAGGCGTGGGCGCGGAAAGTCAGGGCCTGGGCCTTGTAGAAATTGCGCTCGGCCTCGGAGCCTTCCGCGTTGTCGACGTTCTCGATGACCTGGTTGGCGTTGCCTATGAGTTTGTAGTAGTAATACCAAGGATAGATCAGGTACGTTGAGTTGACATTCTCGTTGTAAGTGTGATTCCAGAGTGCGGCCCAGCCGGTCTGGTTGCAACGCTGGAGGTCGTTTCCGAAGTTGCCGTACCAGGTCTTGATGGAGCCTTCTCCGTTAAGACCCTGGGTGCTCAGGTACTGTGCGGTCATCATCTTGCAGAGGCCGTTGATGGCGAGAGGAACGTTAGTGGTCGAGGAGAAGATGGTGGCCGGTGAGGTGGAACTCTCCGGAGCGGTCTCCATATAGTCCTTTTCACAAGCGATGGCGAGTGAAAGGGCTGCGGCGATAAGGGAGATTCTGATGATATGTTTCATGGCTTTCATCTCTTTAAATTAGAATCTGACATTGATACCTGCGGTGAAGACGCGTGCGGTGACGAAGGTGTTGGTGCTCGTCACGCCGCCGAAGCTGTACTGAGGGTTGAGACCTTTGCGGGCAGCCTTGGTAAAGAGGTTCTCGCAGGCGGCGGTAAGGGAAAGACCCTGGATCTCGAGCGGGGTGAGCCAGCGCTTGGGAAGCTCGTAGCTGAGGGCGATGTTCTTCACGACAAGATAGTTGCCGGAGGTCAGCCAACGGGTCGAGGTGCCGGCGTCATTGGAGATGGTGGGGCCGGACGAACCGCCATAGGTGGTGAATGTATAGATCATCGGGATGCCGTTCGGGTCAATACGGTCGGGGCTGGTTTCGGTCATTCCGGCAGGAATGCCGGTCCATCCCTTGAGATTGTCCTCGTGGACGCTGCTGGGATTGGCGCTTGCGCCCATCTTTCCGGCATAAATACCGTCGTAGACCTTTGCTCCGAGAGCGTAGGTGAAGAGGGAAGAGAGGGTGATGCCCTTGAAGCTGACGTCAAATCCGAAACTGCCGTTGACCTTCGGGGTTGCGGTGCCGGACCAGTCCTTCTTGCCATAGGTACCGGCGTTCCATACATAAGGGACGCCATTGATCACTGTGTAGTTCTTGGGATCCATCAGGGAGTGGGCGTTGCCTTCCTCATCCTCGGCGGTTCCATAAATGATGTTACCGTCAGCTGCACCGTTGTCAGTGACATAGTAGCGCTCATCATCAAGCTCGTATACGGAGAGACCGGTCATCTGGTCGACTCCTGCGAACTGGTATAGCCAGTATGCATAACGGTCGCCGCCCTCGACATAACGCTTGGTTCCGTCGATGATACCCTCCTTGCGGTTCTGTTCCGGCAGGGAGAGGATCTTGCTCTTAAGGAACGTTGCGTTGGCGAAGAAGTTGACCTTCCAGTTGCGGTTGCGGATGAGGTCGATGTTGGTTTCGATCTCGACACCACGGTTGGACATCGTTCCGATGTTTTTGGTGATGGACGGATTGGTACTGCTCGTACTGGTAGGACCAGCGGAGATGGGGAGTATTACGCCGAAGAGCAGGTCCTTGTTGCGGCGGTCGAAGTAGTCAATGTTGAGTGTAATCTTGTTGAAGAGGCGGGACTCGACACCGATGCCCCAGGACTGTCCGGTTTCCCATTTGAGGTCGGCGTTAGGCAGCTGGGAAAGATAGTAGGCACCCTTGTTGGCGTTCTGGTCGGAGGTGTAGAGGGCCTGGTAGCCATAGAGTCCGGAACCGGAGTCGTTACCTACCTCACCGAAATCGGCGCGGAGCTTGAGGCTGTTGACCCAGGTGATGGGCTGCATGAAGGCCTCCTTGGAGATCATCCAGTTGGCTCCGATGGACCAGAAGTTACCCCAGCGGGCGTCCTTGTGGAAACGGGAAGAACCGTCACGGCGGAAGGAAGCCTCCACGTTGTACTTGTCCTGGTAGTTGTAACGTACGCGGGAGAGGTAGCTTTCAGTGCGATAGTTGTTGGCGTAATTGAACAGGTCCGTGATGGAAGTAAAGTTGTTCAGGTTGTTGATGTTCGGGAACACCTCGGAGGTCTTGTAGCCGTAGAGATAGTCATAATGGTTGGCATAGTTCTCATGGCCGATGAGGGCGTTGAGGCTATGGTCGCCGAACTGGTGGGTCCAGCGCAGCTGCTGCTGGAACGTGTAGTTCTTGTAGACATACTCGACGCGCTTGCCACGGCCGTTGTTGCCCTTGCCGTCGCCGATGACGCCGGAGTCATAGCTCTGCTCGATGTCGTTGCGGACGTTGAGGTTTCCGTTGAAGGTGAGGGTGAAGTCCTTAAGGAAGTAGAACTCGGCGGTGCCGATGGCATTCATCGTGTTGCGGATGCTGACGTCCTTGTTCAGTTCGTTCTCCCAGATGACGTGACGGTCTACATACTGGTTGCGGGTGTCGACCTGCTGGCCGTTCTCATCGAAATAGTAACCGGGGTCATACTGCTTGTTGCCGTCAGCGTCGAGGATGTAAGCGCCGGTGTTGACATCGTGGATATGTACAGGGTAGATCGGGGCGATGTTGCGGCAGTACATGAACGGGTTGACATAAGCGTTGGAGCTAGTCGACGTGTTCAGGTAGTTCTGGTGGGTCGCGTTGAGGTTGAGTCCGAGCTTCATGTAGCTCGTCGGCTTGACATTGACAGAGGCACGGCCGGAGATACGGTTGAAGCCGGAAGTCTTCAGGTAGCCGTTCTCATCTAGGTAACCGACTGAGAAATAGTAGTCGCTCTTGTCGGTGGCGCCGCTGGCAGAGAGATTATACTCCATGCGGGTTCCTGGATTGATGGCCTGGTCGAACCAGTCGAGGTCATCCTTGTATCCCTCGAGGATGTTGGCGTTGGACACGAGCTTGCCGTCCTTGAAGAGCTCAGTGGCCGGCTTGTCGAAGATGTTGAGTTTCAGGCGCTCGGAGATGAGGTTGGCGTTGGCGTAAGCGGCTGCAGCCTCGGCGGTGTCGCCATAGTAGTACTGGCGGTCGTTCTTGAGCGCGAGCCATTCAATCTCCATAAACTCATACGGGTCGGCGAGGTCGTACTCGGGAATACCGCGATTGTAAGTACCTGCGGTGGCGCTGAACTGTACGGACATGCGCCCCTGGGAGCCCTTCTTGGTGGTGATGAGGATGACGCCGTTGGAAGCGCGGTTTCCGTACAGGGCGGCGGATGCAGCATCCTTCAGGACGGTCATGCTTTCAATGTCGGCAGGGTTGAGGTCGGAGAGGTTTCCGCCGTAGGGAACGCCGTCGATCACATAAAGAGGGGAGGAGGAACCGTTGATGGTGCCGTTACCGCGGATCATGATGGAAGGGTCGGAACCGGGGTTGCCGTAGGTGCTGTTGACCTGGACGCCGGTGACGGTGCCTTCGAGGGCGCTGGTGACGGTGGATACAGGACGGTTGGCAATCTTCTCGGAACTCACCTGTGAGATGGCACCCGTGAGGGTGGACCTCTTGGCTGCACCGTAGGCGATGGTCACGACCGCCTCCTGCAGCGCTTGGCTGTCAGAGGAAAGGACTGCGTTGGCTGTCGCGGCTACGGGGAGCTGCTGGGTCTCCATGCCGATGAATGAGAAGACGAGAACCCTCGCGCTGGAGGGTACGTTGGAGATGACATAGTTACCGTCGAGATCGGTCACGGCTCCAACCTGGGTACCCTGAACGAACACGGACACTCCAGGAAGCGGCTGTCCGTCCTCGTCGAAGGTGACCTTTCCACGGATAGTGGAGGGGGCCTGAGCGAAAGCGGTACTTGTCAAGGCCACGATTGTGGCCAGGAAAAGGAACAATCTTTTCATTAGGAGTTCAATTATCAGGTTATAAACAATAAAAAAGAACTAATTTTCGCTGATTAAGAAGTCAAAGATAGGATATTCTCCTCTATTATCAAAATTTCGCCCTATTCTCGTAGAAAACAAAACCGGAGAGAATCTTGCGACTCTCTCCGGAATTTATGGATAGCGTGATACTTGCGGAAACTAATCGAGGGATACCAGATGGTTGTAATCGGTCTCTCTCTTCGGGATTTTCCAGGTCCACTTGTTGCCGTCGCCCACGTTGATGGTTACGGCGAAGGCATCCTGGAAGCTGCCGCCGTTCTTGATGGACTTGCGGACAATGGGCTCGTTCCAGCGTTTGTAGTCATACCAGTCAAAGCCTTCTCCCCAGAGGTCGATGCGTCGATAAAGCTTGACCTCGGTCAGCAGGTCGTTGCCAGTCTTGGTGCAACTGTAAGAAGGATCAAGGTTCTTGTTAAGCTCGTTCAGGAGGGACTGAACCTTGGCGTCCTGGCCGCCCATGTGGCAGAGGGCCTCCGCCTCGGAAAGAATCATCTCGGCGCTGCGGTAGATGTTGAAGCTTCCGCCACCAGGGTAGAAGGTGCACTGGAACTTGAACTGCATGTACTGATATACCAGGCTGGTGCTGTACAGTTTGTCACCGTGCTCGGCAAAGGCTCTCGTGTAGAGCTTGCCGGTGCTGCGGCCGGCGGCATTGAGCTCGGCGCGCTCCTCATCGGTCGGCTCGAGCCACAGATTACGGCGAACGTCGGTCGCAGGGATCTGGTCGTAGAGCTCGCGGCTGATGGCCAGAGGATAGGTTCTCTGCATGGAAGAGGAAGCGTTGGAAGCCTGGTAGGCGAAGAAAGAATAATAGTAGATGGTCTGGTCTTCAGCCTCGTACACACCCCAGATCCATTCGGGATTAGTGTTGCCGGGGGTGACATTGAAGCCGCCTTCCATATACTCGGCCTGGCTCATCAGCGGGTAACCGGCACGGGCCAGCGGGGCGGTAGCGGCTACGGTGGCCCAGTCCTCGCGGACGAGGGCGGCGCGGGTCTTCACGGCATAAGCCACATTGATGTTGGGCAGGTAGAAATCCGCGGCGGCCCGGTTGATGCCGCTGGACTTGAACAGGTTGATGGCTTCGTCGCAGTCGGCATAGATCTGCGCATAGCATTCGGACTGGGTGGAAAGCGGAAGGTCAAAGCTGCCCTCTTCATTGGCGAAAGGATCCGTACGAAGTACGATGCCTTTGCTGGAACCGTTGTTGCTGTCCTGCCAGCGATAGGCATAAAGCTGCATGAGCATGGTGAAGGCGTGGGCGCGGAACACCAGGGCCTGCGCTTTGTAGAACTGACGTTCGGACTCAGGACCCTCAGCATTGTCCACGTTCACTATTACTTGGTTGGCGTTGGCAATGATCTTATAGTAGTAGTACCAGGGATATATCAGATATGTGGAGTTTACCTGCTCGTTGTAGGTGTGATTCCACAATGCTGCCCAACCGGTCTGGTTGCAGCGCTGGAGGTCGTTGCCGAAATTGCCATACCAGGTCTTGATGGAGCCTTCACCGTTCAGGCCCTGTGTGCTCAGGTACTGAGCGGTCATCATCTTGGCCATACCGTTGATGGCCAACTGGCAGTTCTCCGTGGTCGCGAAAATGGTGGCGGGAGACACGGAACTCTCCGGAGAAGTCTCGAGATACTCTTTGTTGCAGGCTGCCAGAGAGAGGGCCGCCAGGACGATAGAGATTCTTACGATATTTTTCATGACTTTCATCTCTTAAGGGTTAGAATCTGACATTGATACCAGCCGAGAATACGCGGGCGGTCACAAAGTCGTTGCTGTCGGTAGTGCCGCCAAAACTGTACTGCGGGTTGAGACCCTTGCGGGCAGAGGCGGTATAGAGGTTCTCACAGGACAGGGTAAAGGCAAGGCCCTGGATCTGCATCGGGGTGAGCAAGCGCTTGGGCAAGTCATATGTGAGAGCGATGTTCTTCACGACCAAGTAGTTTCCGGAGGTCAGCCAACGGGTAGACGTGCCGGCATTGTTGGAGATGGAGACATCGTTATAGGTATTGAAGGTGTAGATCATCGGAGTTCCGTTGGGATCGATACGGTTAGGACTGCTTTCGGTCATGCCGGCGGGAACGCCAGTCCATCCATTGAGGGCGTCTTTATGGACGCTGGACGGGTTGGCGCTGACACCCATAAGGTCGGCATAGATACCGTCGTAAACCTTGGATCCGAGGGAGTAGGTGAAGAGGGTGGAGAGGCTCAGGCCCTTCCAGCTCGCGTTGAGACCGAAGCTGCCGTAGACAGTCGGGGTTGCGGTGCCGGACCAGTCTTTCTTTCCGTACGAACCGGGATTCCAGACGTAAGGCTTTCCGTTGATGATGGTGTAGTTGGCAGCATCCATCAGCGTCTGGGCGTTGCCTTTCTTGTCTTCCTTGGCTCCGTAGATGACATTGCCGTCCGCGGTATTGTCGTCGGTGATGTAGAACCTTTCGTCGTCGAACTCATAGACGGACAGACCAGTCATTTGGTCGACGCCGGCCCACTGGTACAGCCAATAGGCATAACGGTCACCGCCTTCGACGAAGCGCTTGGTGCCGCTGACGATACCATCCTCGCGGTTCTCCTCAGGGAGTTTGAGGATCCTGTTCCTGAGGAACGTTGCATTGGCGAAGACATTCACCCTCCAGTCACGGCTGCGGACGATGTCGAGGTCGGCCTCGATCTCGACGCCGCGGTTGGACATCGTTCCGATGTTCTTGGTGATGGACGGGTTGGTGCTGCCGGAAGAGGTCGGACCGGCGCTGATAGGCAGAGGAACGCTGAACAGCAGGTCCTTGTTCTGGCGGTCGAAGTACTCGATGTTGAAATTAAGCCTGTTGAAGAGGCGGGACTCAAGGCCGATACCCCAGGACTGCCCGGTTTCCCACTGCAGTTTGTCATTGCCCAGCTGGGTGAGGTAATAGGCGCCCTTGTTGGCGTTCTGGTCCGAGCCGTAGAGGGCCTGGTAGCCGTAGAGTCCGGAACCGGAGTCATTACCAACCTGGCCGAAGTCAGCGCGGAGCTTGAGGCTGTTGACCCATGTGATGGGCTGCATGAAAGCTTCCCTGGAGATCATCCAGTTGGCTCCGATGGACCAGAAGTTACCCCAGCGGGTCTCGCTGTAGAAACGTGAGGAACCGTCGCGGCGGAAGGAGGCCTCCACGTTGTACTTGTCCAGGTAGTTGTAACGGACGCGGGACAGGTAGCTTTCAGTGCGGTAGTTGTTGGCGTAGTTGTACAGGTCCGTGATGGAGGTGAAGTTGTTCAGGTTGTTGATGCCGGGGAACACCTCGTTGGTCTTGTAGCTGTACAGGTAGTCATAATTGTTGGAGTAGTTCTCGTGGCCGACGAGGGCGTTCACGCTGTGGTCACCGAACTGGTGGGTCCAGCGCAGCTGCTGCTGGAACGTGTAGTTCTTGTAGACATACTCGACACGCTTGCCACGGCCGTTGTTGCCCTTACCGTCGCCGATGACTGCGGAGTCGTAGGTCTGGTTCACGGAGTTGCGCAGGTTGATGTTGCCGTTGACGGTGAGGGTGAAGTCCTTGAGGAAATAGATCTCCGCTGTGGCGATGGCGTTCATCGTGTTGCGGAGGGTCTTGTCCTGGTTGAGTTCGTTCTCCCAGATGACGTGGCGGTCAGCATACTGGTTGCGGGTGTTGATGACCTGGCCGTTCTCGATGTAAGAGCCGGGATCATACTGCTTGTTGCCGGAGGCGTCCAGGATATACTCACCGGTATTGACGTTGTGCAGATGGACAGGATAGATGGGGGCGATGTTACGGCAATACATGAACGGGTTGATGTAGGAATTGGATCCCGTCGAGGTATTGTTGTAATTCTGGTGCGTGGCGTTCACGTTAAGTCCGAGCTTCAGGTAGCTGGTCGGGCGGACGTTGACGGAAGCGCGGCCGGACAGGCGGTCGAAGGTGGCGGTCTTGAGGTAACCGTTCTCATCCAGGTAACCGACGGACATGTAGTAGTCGCTCTTGTCGGAGGCGCCGCTGGCGCTCACATTGTATTCCGAGCGGATGCCGGGACTTACGGTTTGGCCGAACCAGTCGAGGTCGTCCTGGTATCCCTTGAGGATGTTGGCATTGGAGACGAGCTTGCCGTCCTGGAAGAGGGCGTTGGCGGGCTTGTCGAAGATGTTCAGGAGGAGACGCTCGGGGATGAGGTTCTCGTTGGTATAGGCGGCGGCATCGGCGGCGGAGTCCTTGTAATAGAACTGACGGTCATTGTACATGGAACGCCAGGCTATGTCCATATATTCCTGAGGGGAGGCGAGGTCGTATTCGGGAATACCTCTCTCATATACGCCGGTGGTGGCGCTGGCCTGCACGGAAACCCGGCCCTGGTTACCTTTCTTGGTGGTGATGAGGATAACACCGTTGGAAGCGCGGTTGC
>JBGUGW010000009.1:0-4881 GCA_045111695.1 Candidatus Cryptobacteroides sp.
TGCGGCCGCCGGAACGGTCAGCATGCCGACCTTCTCGGCTCCGTACTGGAATCCGAGACCGCCGGTGAACATGCCGTAGCCGGAAGAATTCTGGAACACGTCCTCCGGACGGCATCCGACCATCCATAAGCAGCGGGCGACGGCGTTGGCCCATTCATCGAGGTCCTTCTGCGTATGCAGGATGACCGTAGGATTGCCTGTGGTGCCGCTGGACGAGTGCAGACGCACGCATTTGTCAAGCGGAACGGAAGCGATGCCGAACGGATAGGTGTCGCGAAGGTCCTGCTTGGTCGTGAAAGGGATCTTCCGAAGATCGTCGAGAGTCTTGATGTCAGAAGGCGACAGCCCGGCTTTGCGGAAACGCTCCTTGTAGAAAGGAGAGTTCATGCAATGTTTGACCGTTGCCTGCAGCCTTTCCAGCTGCAGGGCCTTGATTTCCTCCCTCGACAGGGTTTCTTCAGGATTGTAGAACTTTGAATAAGACATGATTATTGTAGCTTTCGGTTGTCTATGACGAATTTGCTCTTACCCTGGCTGCGCTCGATGGTGTTCGGGGCCTTGATCTGGACCTTGACGCCGATGCTGAGGACGCTCCTGATCTTCTCGGCAATCTTCTTCTCGAGGTCGGTGATCGGGGTGAGGGTGTCGAAGCCGGAGTCGAAGTACTCCTGACGGACCTCCACCTGGATGGTAAGGGTGTCGAGGTTGTTGACGCGGTCGACGATGAGCAGGAAGCGCGGCGCGCACTCGGGCATGCCGAGGATGACGCTCTCGACCTGCGAAGGGAACACGTTGATACCGCGGATGATGAGCATGTCGTCGCTGCGGCCGACTATGCGGCCCATGCGCACGGACGTGCGGCCGCACTCGCACTCGCCTTCCATGAGCGAACAGAGGTCGCGCGTGCGGTAACGCAGCAGCGGCATGCCCTCCTTGGTGAGGGTGGTGAACACAAGCTCTCCGGTCTGGCCGTTGGGCAGCGGTTCGAGAGTATTGGGATCGACGATCTCGGGGAAATAATGGTCTTCGCAAATGTGCGAACCGTTCTGGCATTCGCACTCGTAGCTTACGCAGGGGCCCATGATCTCGCTGAGGCCGTAGAGGTTGTAGCCCTTGAGTCCCAGGCGTTTCTGGATCTCCTGGCGCATGCTCTCAGTCCAAGGCTCCGCGCCGAATGCACCGACCTTGAGCTTGATCATGTCGGGCGTGACGCCCATCTTCTCCATGGTCTCGGCAAGATAGAGGGCATAGGAAGGGGTACAGGCGATGCCGGTGACGCCCAGGTCGCGGAGGAGGCGTACATGCTTCTCGGTATTGCCGGTCGATGTGGGCAGAACGGCTGCTCCCATACGCTCGACTCCGTAATGGACACCGAGACCTCCGGTGAAGAGTCCATAGCCGTAAGCGACGCTGAACACATCGTCACGGGTGACACCGTAGGCGGTGAGACAGCGGGCCATACACTCGCTCCAGATCTCGACATCCTTGCGGGTGTAGCCCACGATGGTAGGATTGCCGGTGGTGCCGGAGGATGCATGGAAGCGGATGACTTCGCTCATCGGGGCGGCCTGCAACTTGGTGGGATAGTTGTCCCTGAGGTCCTGCTTGGTAGTGAACGGAAGCTTGACGATGTCGTCAATGGAGGTGATCTCCTCTGGGGTGAGGTCCATTTCCTGCAGCTTGTGGCGGTAGAAGGGAACATTGTGGTACACGTAGTCCACGATCTTGTGCAGGCGCTTGCCCTGAAGCTCACGCATCTGCTCCCTGGGCATCGATTCTTTGTTGGGATTCCAAATCATATCTAAGTTCGTTTGTTAAGTTCACTTGAGACCGGCCTCGAGACCGAGGTCGAAAGCCTTGCGGTTGGCGGCGACGACGGCTTCGCCCTTACGGGCGAACACGCGGCCGATGGCCGCCCTGAGGGCCTCGGCATCCAGGATGCCGATGGCAGGCGCCGCCATGCCGAGCAGTACCATGTTGGCGCCCTTCGGGTTGCCGCAGGCGCGAGCCGCCTCCTCGATGTCGAGCATTACAACATTGGGAAGGGATGCCAGCTCGGCCATGAGGGCTTCCTCGGAAGGATAGTTGGGGATGTTGATGAAAGGCTTGGCCGAAGTGACGACACATCCGTCACTTGCCAGGTAAGGGAGATAACGCAGTGCCTCCATGGGCTCCATGGAAATGATGAGGTCGGCCGATCCTGTCGGGATGAGGTCGCTGTAGATCACTTCCGAAGAGAGCCTGAGGTTGGACTGGACGTCGCCTCCGCGCTGGCTCATGCCATGGACTTCAGCCTGCTTGAGGAAGAGTCCCGCCGCCGTGGCGGCCTCACCGATGACGGTGGCGATGGAGAGGATGCCTTGGCCTCCCACGCCTGAGAGTATTATATCCTTTTTCATTTCTTGTGGCGTCTGAGGGTCTGCATGCATTCGCGGCGCGGTATGATCACGGACACGCCGTCGTACTCGATCTCCTCGCGGATGATCCTGGTGATCTCCGGCATGTTGGCCGGAAGCGGAACCACCACCCGCACGTGCTCGGGCTCGACTCCAAGGCCGAGGCAGATGGCCTCGAACTTGCTGGTACCGGCGGAGTCCTGGCCGCCCGTCATTGCGGTGGTGAGGTTGTCGGAAATGATGACCGTGATGCGGGAATGGTCGTTGACCGCATCCAGCAGGCCGGTCATGCCGCTATGCGTGAAGGTGGAGTCACCGATCACGGCGATGGCAGGGAAAACGCCGGCGTCGGCGGCACCCTTGGCCATGGTGATGGATGCACCCATGTCAACGCAGCTGGCCAGGGCGCTGAACGGAGGCAGAGCACCGAGGGTGTAGCAGCCGATGTCGCCGAAGATCCGGGCGTCCGGATACTCGGCGGCGACCTGGTTCAGTGCGGTATATACATCGCGGTGGCCGCAGCCCGGGCAGAGCTGGGGCGGACGCGGCGCGAGGTTCTGCGCGTTGCCGAAGGAGCGGCTGGCGGGGACACCAAGCGCAGCCGCGACGTTGTCGGGCGTGAGCTCGCCGGTCCGCGGCAGCTTACCGGTCAGGCGGCCTTCAACGGAGAAACCGGCTCCGAGCAGGGCCTGCACGCCCTGCTCCACGACCGGCTGGCCGTCCTCCACCACGAGGATGGAGTCACAGCGTGCGGCCATGGCCTTAATCTGGGCCTCCGGCAGAGGATACTGCGAGACCTTGAGAAGCGTAATATCCTGGACGCCAGACTCTTTGACATAATTGTAACCGATGCCGCAGGCAATCACACCGCGAGTTCCAGCGCCTTCGAGGCTGTTGTGCGGAGTCTGCTCCGACGCGGCCAGCAGCAGGGGCTGCTTGTCGATCAGCTTGAGATACTGCCTCCTGGCGATGGCCGGAAGGAGTACCCATCCGCGGTCGGAAGAAGGATTGAGGGCATTCTGCTCATCCTGCTCACCGGTGACGACCGCCGCGCGCGAATGCGCCAGGCGCGTCACCACGCGGAACACCACGGGTAGTTTCACCTGCTCGGAAAAGGCGAATGCCTCACGTATCATGTCGTAGGCTTCCTGCTGGTCAGAAGGCTCGAAAGTCGGGACCATCGCGAACTGCGCATAGAAGCGGGAATCCTGTTCATTCTGGGATGAATGCATGGAGGGGACGTCGGCAGCCAGCACGACGATGCCGCCGTTCACGCCGGTGACAGCGGAGTTGACGAATGCGTCGGCGCAGACGTTCATGCCGACGTGCTTCATGCACACGAGGGCGCGCTTGCCGGCGTAGGACATGCCCAGGGCGGCCTCCATGGCGGTCTTTTCATTGGTACACCAGCGGCTCCGGACTTCCGGGGCGTGGGTCTGGATGAACTCGGTGACTTCGGTGGAAGGCGTTCCGGGATAGGAGTACACGCCTGACAGTCCGGCATGCAGCGCTCCAAGGGCTACCGCCTCGTCTCCGAGCAACAATTTTTTCTCTGACATATGATGACTATTTGATCTCAAAACTCTCTGCGTCGTCCAGGACGGGGAACTTGGCCCGGAAAGCATTCAGGACATCCATGTCCAGGCTGACGATTATCGTCTCCTCAAGGCCGGGGGCGCAGGCCGCCAGCGTCGCCCCGTAGGGGTCGATCGCGGCCGTGCCTCCGCCGTACTGGCAGGAGGGGTCATTCCCTACCCTGTTGACTCCCAGCACGTAACACTGGTTCTCGATGGCGCGAGCCCTCAGGAGGGTGTCCCATGGGAACTGGCGTACGGACGGCCAGCTGGCCACGTAAATGGCTGCATCGTAGTCCTTGCGGTTGCGGCTCCATACGGGGAACCGCAGGTCGTAGCAGACATTCAGGAGGAAACGGAAGCCCCTCCACTCAACCACTACGCGCTCTTCGCCGCGCGTAAACCTATGATGCTCACCGCTGTAGGTAAACAGGTGATGCTTGTCGTACACGGTGACTTCCCCGTCAGGCTTGACGAACCAGAAACGGTTGTGGAAGCCGTCGGCGTCATGGAGCGCCACGCTGCCCGCGACGGCGCAGTCCTTCTGGCCCGCTTTGGCCTTCATCCACTCCAGCGTAGCGGAAGGGGCCTCTTCTGCGATGCCCTCCGGCTGCGTGGCAAATCCGGTGGAGAACATCTCCGGCAGGACGATGAGGTCCACGGCCGGCATACCGTCAATGACGGCGTCGAGCCGGCCACGGTTCGCCACCGGGTCGGCCCACACTATATCATACTGTACCAGGGCAGCCTTCATATAAATACACTACTGAATATATCGCCCGGAAACTATTTTCCGGAAAGGTATTCGTGGATGGCGGCAGCGGCCTTGCGGCCGGCTCCCATGGCGAGAATTACCGTCGCGGCGCCGCTGACGGCATCGCCGCCGGCGAATACCCCCAGACCGGTCCGCC
>JBGUGW010000010.1:0-1906 GCA_045111695.1 Candidatus Cryptobacteroides sp.
ATGTAGATGTCACTATTGACGCTTCCACTTCGGTATCGACGCCGAAGCGTGCAATCAGAAGCTCATGCATGGCCTTCTCTCCGTCGATTCCGGTCTGCGCGAAAGCGCGGAACATCTCCTGCTGGGCAGGGTCCGTCATCATATCGGCCAGCAGGAACATCTGGCGTCCGTAGTTGCCGATGTAGACTTCGTCCTGGGCGATGTACCTGTCGAAACGGGACGGGTCCAGGCTGCCGTCCGCCAGTTCCTTGATGAATGGAAGGCCCTTGATGCCTTCGAAGATCTTGGCTGATTCAGCCCAGACGTCTTTTGTCCAACTCATTGTTTATTATTGATTTAAGGTTTTTGCTCGCTATACATGGGTCGGGTGCGCTGACGATGGCGCTCACTACAGCCACTCCGTCTGCCCCGCAGGCGATAGCGCGGCCGACCGTATCGGCGTTCATGCCACCGATTCCGCATATCGGGTGTCGCGTTAGCTTGCATGCGCGCTCCAGTCCTTCGTAACCGAAGGGTGTAAGGGTATCGGTCTTGGTGTGGGTTGCGAAGACGGGGGAGACGGCGACATAGTCGACGTCCAGGTCATTCGCCTGGATAACTTCGTCCATGGTTTCCACGGACAGGCCGATGATCTTGTCGGGACCGAGGAGGCGACGTGCCATCTCATACGGCATGTCGCTCTGGCCAATATGTACGCCATCGGCGTCTACGGCCAGCGCCACGTCCACGCGGTCGTTGATCAGAAGCGGCACTCCGCTGCCCTCCAGGGCAGCCTTGAGCCGCTGTCCCAGGGCTATGAACTCACGGGTGTCGATCTCCTTCTCGCGCAGCTGGACAAGGGTGACGCCACCCTTGACTGCCTGCAGGACGACGGTCTCCAGGTCACGTCCCAGGGAAAGGCCCCGGTCGGTTACCAGATACAGGGCAAGGTCTTCTCTCCTCATATCATGATGCTTTGGGCGTAGTCGGAAGGGTCGAAAGAACTTAGCTCGTCAATGAAGCTGACCTCCATGGAGCCGGTGCCTACGCTGCGGGAGGCGGCACGCTCGCCGGCGATGCCCATGAGGGCCATCGCATTGCGTGCGGCCTCCAGGGTGTTTTCGCCTGCGGCTATGAACGCCCCCGTAATGACTGATGCGGTGCATCCCATCGCGGTGATGCGCGACATCAGCGGATGTCCGTTGGCTATGGTGAGGACATCGATCCCGTCGGTGATGTAATCGACCGGGCCGCTCACGGAGACGACGGCTCCGCTGCTGAGGGCCAGTGCCTTTGCGCCTTCCACCGCATCGGAACTCAGGGCTGAAGAATCCACTCCGCGCGAGTTTATCTGTTCACCCGCGAGACAGAGTATCTCCGAGGCGTTGCCTCGGATGACGGTGGGATGGCTGTCGCGGATGAGGGAGAGTGCCGTCTGCGTGCGGATGTTGCTTGCACCGGCGCCGACGGGGTCAAGCACCCATGGCTTGCCCAGGCAGTGGGCGGTGGCCGCGGCTATTTCCATGGCTTCTATCTCCTGGCGGTCAAGGCAGCCGATATTCACCACAAGGGCGGAAGAAATCCTTACGATTTCCTCCATCTCCTCCGGGCAGAAGGACATCAGCGGAGAGGCCCCGACGGCCAGCAACGCATTCGCGTTGATGTTCATCGCGACATAATTGGTAATACAGTGTACGAGTGGAGATTTGGCGCGTACTGATGCGCAATCTCTGATGAATGAATCAGATGTAGACATAATTCCCTACGTTGTAATTAAACAAATCAGGTTCAAAGGGTATGATCTCAGCTCCGGGCACGAGGCGGGAGCACCCCTATTCCGCATGCAAATATAGCCGATTCGCGGATATATCCAAAATAAAGGCGCCGGAATTACGGCGCCTGCTTTCTAATAGATCAGGTTGCTTAT
>JBGUGW010000011.1:0-3307 GCA_045111695.1 Candidatus Cryptobacteroides sp.
TGCATCTGCTGCACGCTCAAGATGGACCTGGTGGAGCAGCTCAGGGATATCGTTTCGATGAAGAAGTTCGACTATATCGTCATCGAGGCCAGCGGCATCTGCGAGCCCGAGCCCATTGCCCGCACCATCTGTTCTATCCCGTACATGGGCCAGGAATACGTCAAGGACGGGATGCCGCGCTTGGACTGCATAGCCACTGTCGTGGATGTCCTTCGCATGCGCGACGAGTTCGCATGCGCCAAGGACCTGCTGCGCGGCAACCTTGACGAGGACGACATCGAGAACCTCGTCATCCTGCAGGTGGAGTTCTGGAACATCATCATACTCAACAAGGTCTCCGAGGTGTCCAAGGACGAATTGGGCAAGGTCCGCGAGATCGTCCGCGCCCTTCAGCCCAAGGCGAAGATCGTTGAATGCGACTTCGCGGATATCGACCTGGGGGAAATCATGGATACCGGCCTCTTCAACTACGATTCCGTTGCAGCCTCGGCAGCATGGATCAGCGGCGTCGAGGGTCCTGTGGAGGATGACGACGACGATGATGACGATGATGATCACGACCACGAAGACCATGACCATGACGGGCATCACCATCATCACCACCACCATCATGACGACGAGGGCGAAGCGGAGGAGTATGGCATAGGCACTTATGTGTATTATCAGCGCAAGCCTTTTGATATCAATAAGTTCGATAATTTCGTAGCGAAGCACTGGCCGGCGGGTATCATACGCGCAAAGGGTTTGTGCTGGTTCTCAGTGGAGCCTGACAACTGTTACCTGTTCGAGCAGGCCGGAAGCCAGATCTCGCTGCGGAACGCCGGCAAGTGGTATGCTACCATGCCGGAGGACGAACTTGAACAGCAGCTTGCCACGGATGCGACGCTCCGCCGCGACTGGGACCCGGAGTACGGGGACCGCATGCAGAAGCTCGTTTTCATCGGCCAGAGGCTCGACAGGGGAGAGATCCGTTCCGCATTGGATTTCTGTACCGACGAAGGATAGACAGACCAAAGACTTACAATATGAAGAAGACCGTTTTAACCGTTCTGTGCCTCCTCGTGGCGGCACTGACCTTCGCCCAAGGCCCGTACCGGGGTGAGTACAGGATCGAAAAGGACATTCCCTATCACCAGGATGCCGGGGACTATGCCAGGGAGCGCTGCACGCTTGATTTCTACTATCCTTCTGAACTTAAGGATTTCCCGACCGTGGTGTGGTTCCACGGCGGAGGCCTGACAAGCGGCAACAAGGAGATTCCTGAGGCACTGATGAACTCCGGCCTTGGGATTATCGGTGTCAATTACCGCCTCCTGCCGAACTCCACCATACAGGAGACAATTGACGATGCGGCTGCGGCCGTAGCCTGGGCTTTCCGCGAAGTGGCAGCCCGCGGCGGAAGTGCGGACAAGATCTTCGTCGCGGGGCATTCTGCCGGCGGATACCTGACCGACATGATAGTATTGGACAAGAGCTGGCTTGACAAATATGGAGTCGATGCCGACCGCATTGCGGGAGCCTTCCCATATAGCGCCCAGGTCATTACGCACTACAATGTCCGCAAGGACTTCGGGGTCGGCCCGCTTGAGCCCCGGATCGACGAGACAGCTCCTCTTTACCATGTCCGCAAGATTCCCATGCCCATGCTCGTACTTTCCGGCGACCGTGAGCTCGAGCTCTACGGCCGTTACGAGGAGCAGGCTTATTTCTGGCGCATGATGAAACTCAACGGCAACGAAAACGTCTTCCTGTACGAGTTTGACGGATATGACCACGGCTCGATGCCGGCTCCGGCGCATGCCGTAGTCAAGCGCTACATCCGCGGCATCCTCCGCGGTGAGCTGCCGGCCAGATAGGCCTCAGACCATTTTCAGAAGCACCTTTTCAGAGGCCTCCGGGAAGAACTCCCGGATGTGTGACATGAGCCGCTCCCGGGATTCTTCCGGGGAGCGGCTTACCGTCTCCGGCGCTCCCGTGGCTTCTTCGAAGCGACGGGCCCAGGCCGGGACGTCTGCGTCAGCGGCTTCCTGCATCGTGCCGAACAATTCGTCCGGAGTGGTGTTTGAAGCCCGCTGCCAGCCGTTGTAGTGCAGGTCAGGGCCGCGATATACGCGCTGGATGTCTCCGATGACACTCCATGTGCCCATCTGCAGGAACTGGACTACGCTGTCCATGATACCTTTCTTTACTCCCGGACTCAGGAGGGACTTGTACTTCGCTCCCATCGAACGAAGGAAAGCCGGTGTGACCGCCTCGGAGCAGATGATGCGCAGTTCCTTCGCCTCCAGGGCTCCGGCTTCCTTGATTGCAGACAGTGCAACGGGGGAGAGGAATCCCATGAGTTTCTCGCTGCTGGTGACGGCCTTGTAGCGCTCTCCGAGCGCCATCCGGTACTTGGGGATGCTGCGTCTCCAGTTCATGAGTTCGCGATACCACTCTACGGTGGCGAAGGCGGCCTTTCCTCCCAGGAATTTGCCGTAGGCGATGTCACCTTCGCGCACGGCCTCAATCTTCCAGTCCCAGGGTCCCAGGGTTCCGCCGTCCTCCTCGTCGGTGAACCAGCATCCCGGCGCAGTCATCTCCTCGACGGACCAGCCGGGCACGCCGCAACGGAAGAAAGGGATGATTCCGTACTGCCGGATGACCTCTATCATCCTCTCAGGACTGTCAATGAGTCTCATTTGATTTCCGTCAGTTCCCCGGTGGCGGAGTCCATTATGAAGCCGCGGACGCTGATTCCGGACGGCATCAGGGGATGCTCCTTGATGACGGTGACAGTATTGCGGACCGACTCCTCCGGAAAGTGGAATCCCTCCAGCCATTTGTCGAGATCGATATCGTTGCGCTTGAGATTCCCTTCGGGCACGCCGCGCTGCAGCATCTCCTCCTTGAAATGTCCGAAGCTCATGTGGCATGCGCCGCAGCCCGAATGCGCCACTACCATGATCTCTTCGACACCCAGTTCATACACGGCGACGATCAGGCTCCTCATGGCAGAGTCCCAGGGAGAGGGGATGACGGCTCCGGCGTTTTTGATGATCTTGGCGTCGCCGTTTTTCAGACCGAGCGCCTCCTGCAACAGTACTGAAAGGCGCGTGTCCATGCAGCTTAGGACAGCAAGCTTGCGGTCGGGGTATTTGTCAGTCAGGTGTGGCTCGTAGGCCTTCGCCTCCACATAATCGCGGTTGAAGCGGATGATCTCATCAATCGTACTCATCTCCGGAATTGGTTATAGTTTCTCAAATATACGAATTCCGGCGGAGAATTGTTAACTTCGGGGAGTTTAATGGAAAGGGTATGTTCAAAG
>JBGUGW010000012.1:0-2358 GCA_045111695.1 Candidatus Cryptobacteroides sp.
ATAGTCGGCCTCAGCCTCATCCTCTTCGGTTTCATCCTGAGGAGCGGCATCATCAGATTCATAGACAAGGACCGTCAGGTCACCGTCAAGGGACTCTCCGAGCGCGAGGTTCCTGCCAACAAGATCACCTGGAAACTCTCCACTTATGTGACGGGAGACGCACTCCCCACCCTCTACAACGACATCCAGAAAACCAACCAGACCGTGGTCGCTTTCCTCAAGAGCAACGGCCTGTCTGAGAGCGAGATATCCATCCTCCCTCCCGAGGTGGACGACCGCATCTCCAACCGCTGGTCCAACGAGTACATCCCGTTCAACTACAAGCTCACGACACCTATCACCATCACCTCGTCCAACGTCGACCTGGTCAAGGACATTGTCATGAAGCAGGGAGAACTCCTCTCCAAGGGCATCGCCCTCGGAGGCTACAACTACATCAACTATGACTACACTGGATTCCAGGATCTCAAGCAGGAGATGATCGAAGAGGCCATCGCCAACGCCAAGACCACCGCCACCCAGTTCGTGGCGAACTACGGCAGCAAGCTCGGCAAGATCATCACCGCCGACCAGGGACAGTTCTCCATCTACAGCACTGAGGAGAACCCCGCCATCATGAAGGTCCGCGGCGTCGCCACCATCACCTACGCCATCGACAACTAGCGGCATAGAAGAGAATCCTGCCATCATGAAGGTCCGCGGCGTCGCCACCATTACCTGCGCCATCGACAACTAACGGCATTGTGCCCGCCGATAAAGGAGAAGGTCTGCAAAGGGTGCAGACCTTCTCCTTTTTATATGCAAACCTTCCCCGCTCCTGGCTCAGATCATTTCCATGCCGTGTGCAGGCTTTTTCCACTCCACGCCCAGACATCATTCCACGCCGTAAGTGCAGACATCCCTCTTCCGAGAGTTCCGAGAACTGACATCTCTCCTATGCGAGCGCAGGAGGAATATAGAGGACCTGGGAATCCTCCTACGCAGGCCAAATCGCACTCAGAAGCCGGTTTCCACCGCGCAGGAGGATCGTACAGCCTCCCCCATTCCTCCTGCGCTCACGCAGTCGCCCCAACTAGCCCACCACGAACAAAACCGGCCTTTTGCTCTCCAGACTGTCCCCAGTTTTGCCACCCCGAGTACAACATCCCTCAGCAGAAAGCTGAGGGATAACAAGGCAAGGCCCGCAACCCTCAGCCGGCGGTGGAAGGATGATAAGGAAAATGTCTAAAAAGCCCTCATCCTTCGACCGATGGTAGAAGGATGACAAGGGAAAACATGAAAACGCCTACATCCTTCGACCGATGGTAGAAGGATAATGATGAAAAAGCCAAAATGTCCGTATCCTTCGACCGGCGGTGGAAGGATGATAAGGAAAGTATTGAAAAAGTCAGCATCCTTCGACCGATGGTAGAAGGATAATGATGAAAAAGCCGAAAATGTCTGTATCCTTCGACCGGCGGTAGAAGGATGACGGAGGAAGCGCATTATCCCTCGGCAGAAAGGTGAGGGATAATGAGGTAAGTGCGACATCCCTCGGCGGAAAGGTGAGGGATGACGAGGGGCAGAGGAGGAAGGGAGGATTAACCCGCCATCGACGCGAAAAGCCGGGGCTGAACAATTCAGCCCCGGCTTTCAGCGGAGAGGGCGGGATTCGAACCCGCGAACCCCTTTGGGAGGTCACGCGCTTTCCAGACGCGCCTCTTCAGCCACTCGAGCACCTCTCCTTTGCGGTTTGCGGGTGCAAATATAAACAAAAATATGTTAACTTTGTAATCTTGTCAGGAAAATTGAATTAATTCATCAAAAATGACTCCGGAGACTATTTACGACCCTCTCAGACGCAAGGACGTGACTCTCACGCCCGAGGAGCGGGTGCGCCAATGGTTCATCGAGCAGCTCCGCACCGCCGCCGGCGTGCCCCTGCACCAGATGATGAGCGAAGTGGCCCTGGAGTACGGCGCAGGCAAGAAATGGCGTGCTGACATAGTCGTCTACGGACACGGCGGCACTCCCATGGCGGTCGTCGAATGCAAGCGCCCGGACGTCGAGATCACCAAGGAAGTCCTGGAGCAGGCCCTGCGTTACAACGCTGTCCTGCAGGTCCCCTTCCTTTTCCTGACCAACGGACATCTGACCTATATCTGCCGGAAGACCGAGGACGGCTATGAGTTCCTCGACAAGGCTCCGGTCTACGAAGAAATGCTCGCCCAATGCCGACCATAACCACAGGATTCCTCGACAGGCCGATCTTCGCGATAGTCTCCGAAGTGGCCGCCAAACGGGGCGTAAAGGCCTTCGTCATCGGCGGTTACGTGCGTGACTGTTTCCTCGGCCGCGAGTGCAATGACATCGACATCG
>JBGUGW010000013.1:0-9238 GCA_045111695.1 Candidatus Cryptobacteroides sp.
CCACCGGTGGCGTTTCAGAGGGAGTCACCCTCTATGCGAAGTATTGGGGTGCTGCAGAATGTGCTACACGAAGGTTTGACATCTTCGTGGATGACGAACTCCTGCTTTCAGTGGATAATACCGGGAAATGGATGCAGTCCCAGTTCAAGGGCGTCGAGTATCCGGTGCCGGCATCGATGCTGGAGGGCAAGGAGTCTGTGACGGTCAAGTTCCAGGCGGCCACAGGCGCTTCCGTCGGAGGCATATATGACCTCAGGCTGCTGAAACCGTAAATTGAAAAATTTTTAAAAATCCTTGTTTTTATTCTCGGTATTGCTTAAGTTTGTAGTGAAATGAGAATGAACAACACATGCGCTTGTCTCTGTTGCACCGGTCCCGAGGACAGGTGAGGAGCTTCGTATATGTAATGACGCATATTTCCTAGAGCCCTGCCGGTCCGTACCCGCA
The DNA here is from genome assembly GCA_045111695.1 of Candidatus Cryptobacteroides sp. Classification (GTDB taxonomy): domain Bacteria; phylum Bacteroidota; class Bacteroidia; order Bacteroidales; family UBA932; genus Cryptobacteroides. The sequence goes on from JBGUGW010000013.1 coordinate 448, forward strand.
GGGCTCTTTTTATGTAAAACACTTAACAATTATTACCATGATCCATGATTCTTTGACTGAGTTGGTCGGCAACACCCCCTTGCTGAGGATATCCGGCCTCGACGGCCAGAAGGCCGAAATCGTGCTGAAGCTCGAATACTTCAATCCCGGCGGAAGCGTGAAGGACCGCGTGGCCTTGGCCATGATAGAGGATGCAGAGAAAAAAGGTATACTTCGCGAAGGCTCGTCCATAATCGAGCCGACAAGCGGCAATACCGGTGTCGGACTTGCCTGGGTTGGCACTTCCAAAGGATACAGGGTGATCCTGACGATGCCTGAGACCATGAGCCAGGAGCGCCGCAGCCTGCTGAAGGCCCTGGGCGCTGAGCTGGTGCTCACTCCAGGCGCCGAGGGCATGAAGGGGGCCATCCGCAAGGCTGAGGAACTCAGGGATGCCACTCCCGGTGCGGTGATACTGGGCCAGTTCGTCAATCCCGCCAACCCTGCCGTCCACGAGAGGACCACGGGCGAGGAGATTTGGCGTGACACGCAGGGCCGGCTCGACATATTCGTGGCCGGAGTGGGTACGGGCGGAACCGTGAGCGGAACCGGCCGGACGCTGAAGCGCCACGATCCTTCCATCAAGGTCATTGCCGTAGAGCCTGCGACATCCGCCGTCCTCTCGACCGGAATACCCGGTAAACACGGGATCCAGGGCATCGGCGCAGGCTTCGTCCCGGATACCTATGATGCCGGTATCGTCGATGCAGTGTTGACCGTCGCTGACAAGGAAGCGGTAGCGGCTTCCCGCCTGCTTGCGTCCAAGGAAGGACTTCTTGTCGGCATCAGCTCCGGAGCAGCCTTCGCCGCAGCGCTGCGACTTGCCAGATTGCCGGAAAACGCCGGAAAGCGCATCGTTGCGTTGCTTCCCGATACCGGTGAACGATACCTTTCCACCATTCTTTTTGCATTTGACACCTATCCCACAGACTGATATGAACATCTCCCTCAACCAGACCGTAGAGCATCTCAAGTCGCTGATGGCCAGCGTAAAAGACTATGTATTCCCGGATTACAGCGAAGTCAGGACGGAGAATGCCGTCTCGAATATCGCCGGCCGCGTAGAGGCCGTCAGCCCTCCCGGTACGGCAGCCGCTTTCATGGAGCGGCTGCCAGTCATCCGGGAACTGCTGGCGACGGACGTAGAGGCCATTGCCCATAACGACCCTGCGGCTTCGGATGCAAGGGAGATCATCTTCTGCTATCCGGCCGTTACGGCCATGCTTTATTACAGGACGGCACACGAGCTTTACAGGCTCGGTGTGCCTGTCATTCCGCGCATGCTGACGGAGTATGCGCACTCCTCGACCGGTATCGACATCCATCCGGCCGCCGTGATCGGAGACCATTTCGCCATCGACCATGGAACGGGTGTCGTCATAGGGGAGACGTCAGTCATCGGCCACCATGTAACTCTATACCAGGGTGTTACGTTGGGGGCAAAGAACTTTTCATACGACAGTGACGGACGTCCGGTCAGGCAGCCGCGACACCCCATTCTGGAGGATTATGTTACCGTTTATTCCAACGCTTCGATACTCGGCAGGGTCACTATAGGAAAAGGATCGGTCATCGGAGGTAATGTCTGGCTCACGCATTCCGTGCCTGAGAACTCCCGCATCCTTCAGGGCAAGGCCCAGGACCTGAGCTTTACCGACGGCGCCGGAATCTGATTTTTTCGGCAGTTTTCTTGGACATTGTACGGAAAATGGTTTACTTTGCATAAATTGCATAAAAAGGACTTGTCCTTTTTTACGAGTAAACCAGTGGTTATGAAGAGATTTTTCCTGCTTGTCGCCGCATTGGCAGTCCTCCTGCCCGGCCATATTTCCGCTCAGACTGACATGCCTTTCAGCATGTCGGCAGGCGTGTCTCTCGGAGTCATGGACGGAGTCGGCGTTGACCTCGGCTTCGGCGTCATTGACAATCTCAATGTCCGTGTCGGTTATGGTTTCATCCCTTCGTTCCTCATCAAGGAATATGGAATCGAACTCCCCGCTTGGGGCAATAATCCTGCGACCAGTACCGCGATGTCCGGAAAAGTACCGGGAAATGGCAGTCTCCTCGTGGATTACCATCCTGGTGCAGGTTCTTTCCGCATCACGGCCGGTTTGTTTTTTGGATCCGGTGAATTTGCAAAGGTATATAATACTAAAGCCCTTCCAGAGTCATATCATGCTGCCGGTATCAGTTATTATGTTGACGGAGACACATCGGATCTAACAAAGTTCTACCGTATCCAGTCCGATGAAAGCGGTATTGTCTCTGCTTATTTCAAGTCCGGTGCGGTCAGGCCTTTCGTCGGCGTGGGCTTCGGTTCCGCGATACCCCGAAACAGGGTTGGAGTTGCATTCGACCTTGGGGTTGAATATATCGGCAGTCTCGATCTTCGTACTGATGCACGCAATATGAAGGGAGATGTTGAGAATCTTGCCCTGACGACTGATGGCGTCCTCCAGACAATTTATGAGATCCGCGGACATTCCCGTGAGATGTCATATGATAAATATATTTCTTATGTGGATAAGCTCCGTTCGCTTCCGGTCCTTCCGGTCGCGCGCGTCAGTGTTTTTGTGAAATTGTTTTAGTTAGTTATAGTTGGTTATGAAAAGCTATCATTACCTGATTGCAGCGCTTCTCGTACTGCCAGTCTTCTTCTCTTGTGGAGGTAAGACCCCTCATACTCCGGATAATCCTACTCCCACTCCTACTCCTACCCCTACTCCGACTCCGACGCCCACCCCGACGCCTGGTCCGGACCCTACTCCTACCCCCACTCCCACCCCGGACCCGATCGAGTTCCGCAGGACAATCCGTTTCGATCACAGCATTATCTCGTTCAATAGTAGTAAGGATTTCGTTGCCGTATATGAGGAGTCCCTTTTGACAAAATCCAACGATACCCGCAAAATCGTTACATCGTCCTATACCTATTCTGATTCGGACAGGATGTATACTCTCAAGGATTTTGGCAAGTTGGAGGTTATTGATGACAAGCATGTCGCGTTCACGCCATCGGGAGGGTCGCGTAAGGAATATGACGCAGAGACAACATTGATAGTCAGTAGTGAAACTGCTGCTGCCTATCTTGTCAACAAGAGCTGGACCATTAATGAGAGTATTCTCAAGTTCCGCGGTGTCAACTATTCTTTTGACGGCTTGGATCTCAATAAAGTGGAAGAGATTGCCCGTAATCAGGGTATAGAGTTCAAGTACCATATGAATCCAAACATGGTGGCAAAGAAACTCGTCTTTACAGATGCTTTGGTCGCTGCCTTGTTTAATAATGGAGAGTGTTATGCGGCAGAGCATACGCTTCGCTCTGGAACTAATTTCAACCTTTCAGAGTTTACCAATGGCCTCAAGGGCACTGCCGTAATCCAGTTCGATGACAAAGATCCAGAGTGGTGTTACATTACGGTTAAGACTACCCTTGATGAGTCCCCTGCGGAAGTCCTTTTCACCCTTAAGGAACTTAAATAGTTAGAATAGTTTTTTCTTTTGTGCATGGTTTTTGCTTCTGCGGAAGTGAAAACCATTTTTTATACGCTATGAAACAAATATTGAAATCCTTGTGCTGCGTGGCGGCCTTTGCCGCAATGCTCGCAGGATTCGGTTCCTGCGATACTTCGTCGCGCCAGCACCGCGGCGGCGGCTTTGAGCCCGAGACCCCCGTCCGTCCCGGCGAGGGATCGGATAATCCTTACAATGTAGAACTCCTTGACGGCTGGGGCGAGTTCTATGGCGACTATTATGAGACCAATACGGACAATTATCTGGTCTACCTTTATGAAGGCGAGACCGACAGTGACGGCTATTTCACCAAATCAGCCCATATGCTGACCCTGGATATTCTCCTTCCCCAGTCGAATACTCTTGGCTTGAGGGAAGGCCTGTACAGTTGTTCGGACAGGGGAGCCTCTTTTACCTTCTCTCCCGCATTTATGTCGAAGGATAAGAACGGTGATCCTTTCCTCGACGGCTCCAAAATATATATCCAGACAGATGCAAAGCATTACGTCGAATATGGTATCACAGACGGCAAGATCGAGATCCTGAAGCTGATAGGTAACCGCTATGAAATGTCGATCACGGTCTCCGCAAACGGAACTGAATACAACTTCCATTACAAGGGCGCCATCGATATCACTGACATGACCCAGGGAGACAATCCCCAGATAGATACCGGATTCCCCGGATCCGACACTTACCAGATCAAGGCCAAGGCGCTTTACAATGGTGAGGTGTATGACGGATCTGACGATTATTCCCTGTATCTTTACTATGGAGATTACCTTGACAACGGTGATTTCAAGACCAAGGGTACGGAGATGGTCTTTGAGATCCTGACCAAGATTGACGGCGGCAAGGGGATCGCGGCCGGCAGGTATACCTGCACGAGCACTGACCAGACTCCTTTCCACTTCTTAGACGGACTGGAGGAGGACGGCACGATCTATCCTTCCTATATTTACCGCCAGTATGACAATTCGGGTACAAATTGGAGCATTGAGCTCGTGAAAGACGGAAACATCGAGATGTCCCGTTCCGGGTCGCAATACAGCATCAAGGCTTATTTCACAACGCCGTCAGGTTCGTATACCTGCCAGTACGAGGGCCCGCTCGAGATCATCGACAACCGCCAGGAAGAGATGCCTAAGAATGTGGTGATGAACAATATCACGCGCGTTGTGGCCGAAGACTGGGGCCAGGTCTGGGACGGCATCGAATGCACCGACTATCGCGACTGGATCCTTTACTTCTATGACAAGGATGCCGAGTCCACGAAGGAGTACACCAGCGTAGAGATTCTTACCGAGAAGAAGTACGATAAGTCTTTGCCTGAGGCAGTCTTCTCCAAGCTGATCAATCCTGATGTGGACAAGACCTCGGAGTTTGTTCCCGGAGTGATCATTGCGGGTTATACCGATAGTGACCAGAATGCCTGGGGTACCTGGTACTGCAAGGGCGGTACGGCCTGGTATGCAGCTTCCAAGGGCAGCCTTGACATAAAGAAGAGCGGTGATGGATACGCTTTGGACTTCGACTTCATGGACGAGGACGAGACCTACGGCGGCACCTTCAAGGGTGGGTACACCGGCAAGGTGGAGTTCACGGTCGCATCGACCCAGTCTGCGGCAGCCAGAAGGACTGCGGGCAGGGACTTCAGCCTGCAGCGCGGAGCGGCGGCGCCACGCGCAGCTGCGGCTGCCGGGTCCGCGCAGCGCCACGGCGTCGGGCAGGGCCGCAAGGCAGCCGCTCCCGCCGCAGAGACGGCTCCCGCCGTCCGCCGGGGACGCACGGTGCCCAAAGTGAAATAGATTAATAAATCCTGACAACGTGGTGCAAAGTCGGCGATTCTTGCTAACTTTGCACCACTTTCTGTTACTGGGGATGTTTTGGTTTTGACAGCATCGATGCGGGACAGTAAGCACGTCGTGAGTCGGAAGCCCTCACGTAAATACCAGTTTCCGAAAAACTAGTTGGCAACAACAATTTCGCACTCGCTGCTTAATTTGACCAAGTCAAATTGCTTAATCCGGTCCGCCTAGGCTGCGGGCCAGACGAGTATCCCTCCGAACTTTACGCCGGTTATGGTCGGGCCCAGGGGTATCATTCAAACCGGACGCGTGGGGTAATTCCTCTGAATCCTCACTAAGACGCAGGGGATAAGCTTCGGGTGGCCCGCCTTCCGGCAGCCCGTAGCCGACAATCAAAGGACGGATAAGCGTGTAGAAAGCTCTCTTGTGCGTTGTTTGGACGGCGGTTCGAGTCCGCCCATCTCCACGACCCACACTGAGAATCAGTGTTTTGCAGATAAGGGACACCAAAAGGAACCTATTCGGGCCTTGCGGTGTCCTTTTCGTTGAACTTGGCCATAGCTTCCGCCTTGGCCGCATCGGACACATCTATATAAGGTTTCATGGCCTTGTAGTCGGAGTGTCCGGTCCATTTCATAACGACATCCGGGGGGATGCCCATCGACAGGGCGTTCACCACGAAGGTGCGCCGGCCCGCATGACTGGTAACCAGCTCGTGCTTGGGCTTGACCTCGTCGTATCTCTCCGCACCCTTATATGTAGTAATATGTACGGGGCTGTTGATGCCGCAGTCCTCGCAGATCTTGTGGAGGTAGCGGTTCATCACCTGGTTAGCGGTAGTCGGAAAGACATGATCCTCAGGGAAGGCTTCATCGACATACCGTCCGAGGATCTCTTCGCTCCATTTGTTCAGATCTATAGTGATAGGGTCCGCCGTCTTGACGGTAGTGATGGAGATTGACTTCTTGCCTACATCGGACCACCGGAGATTCATGGCGTCGGAGAAGCGCAGCCCGGTGAAGCAGCAGAAGACGAAGACGTTCCTCACGTCCTCATAGAGTCCGTCGAGCTCGGCGTTCCAGACGGTCATCAATTCATCCCATGTAAGGTATATCACCGGCTTGCCTCCGGACTTCATCTTGGGGCGGAAGAGCCTGTATGTCCCGTCCGCCATGTAGCCCTTTCCCTCTGCCCAGGCAAGGAACCATCTGAGATAACCGAGTTGACGTCTGATGGTGACATTGTTCTGCCCTCGGGTCTCCCTCAGATAGGTGACATAGGATGCCAGTCCGGCTTCATCGAAATCCTTCCACTGCACTCCCGGCTTCCACGCCCGGAGGTGGCGCTGCACGACCCTCATCTTGATACATGTCGCATCCGTCCAGGAGTTCTTGACGGATTGTTCGGAGACGAAACTATCAAAAGCTGTCAGCACGTCATGAGGTGCGCTGACCGTGGCCTGCTTGGAGAGACGTGCCTGGAGGTCCGTCTTCATCGCAGGCACCGTCGGGTAGATGTCCTTTGACGCGAAGTCGCGGAAGGCGTCCTCCACGGCATCGGCATAGCGGGTGATCTCCGCGTTGATGGTGGAGGCCGGGATGCGTCGGGCGCCGTGGAAGGAGCCGGGACGGCATCGCTGGAGGTCGGGGTCCCATCGCTCCCTGTCAACACGATAGCCGGTTTTAAGGGTGACGATAAAGTTCGAGCTGCCCCACTTGACGCGACACTGGAGCTGCGGGTCGAGCTCGCGGTCATGCCGGTGGAGTGTGAAGAGGATCCTATGCTTGATAGGGGTCATTGGATTCTGATGGCGAAGCCGGTGATCTCGTAGTGGTAGGGCTCGAGAGGATTGGCGTCCAGGACACGGATACACTTGAAGTTGGAGATGCCGTTGGCGCCTTTGGCTTTCGCTGCATCAACAGCCATCTCGAGCAACTCTTCTGCGAGGATCTCTTCTTGTACGACGCCCGCTCCGTTCTTGGGCGCATATACGGCATCATTATAAGCTCCCTTTATCTGCCTTGCCGGTTGCTGGAGCGCCGGCTGCACGGTGATGTTGATCTCTCCGACGGGGGAGAACTGTCCGGTGTAGGGATTGGGGCTGATAAAGAAGCCGGCTTCGGTATAAGGCTGGAAGTCCAGAAACATGGTGGACACATACCTCTGATGTGTCATGACGGAGCAGCTACACATCACTATGACGGCGGCTGCGAGGGGGATAATCCTTTTCATAGTTATTGAATCATGCGGAGCAAGACGCGCCAAACTCCGCGAACATTCTCGGTATTGATCCGGAAAGGAGGGTAGGCCGGATTATCGCTGCGAAGCTCCCAGACATCGTCATCCTCAGTCGGGAGGATACGCTTCAGGACAGGACCATCTATAGAGTCGATGACGTAGACTTCTCCCCAGGCGATGACGGCACGGATCCTCTTAAGCAGCACACGGGTGCCGGCTGGATAACCGGGCGCCATGCTATCACCCACTACTTCCATTGCCAGCTCGGCGCCTTTCACCGGCGAGATGATCTTCTCGCAGTCCATCTCGGTAACACCTTCGCTGAAGCCCTGGAGGGCACCACCTCGGACGGCAAAGGGGACAAGCGGCACCTGGTCGGTTCCTTCTTCTTCAACTTTCCTCCTCGTTTCTTCAGGAATCATCCACCCATTATCGTTTCTAATGATACGGTATAGCTTGTCATCGGGGAGGTCTACCCTTCCATTCTCTATCTGGGATATGAAAGCCTTTGTCACACCCAGAAATTCTGCTAAGTCATCTTGTGTCAGTGAGTTGACCTTCCGGAATAGCCGGAGGTTTAGTTTCTCGTCCATAGCGTGTTAATCAATCGTACTATATACCCCTAAACTTTTTTGTAAAAAGTATAGGATATTTAATTTACTTTACTTAACTTTGCAAGCGGTTGGTAAGTAATACCGGCTGCAAATATAGGACATTTTTTAATATAACTCGCTATGACTAAGTTTCAAATCGCAATTCAAATCGAAAAAGTAGCCCGCGAATTGGGCCGGCACCCCTGGAGCGCATCAAGAATGATGACCATCTCCTACGATCATTTCACGAAGGCCGAGCTGGAGAAGAAGCTTTCCGACCTCGAGAATGAACTTATCATAAAAAGGTCTCTCAACAGCTAAGAGTTTACGCTGAACGTCTAACCGCTATTATAATACTGACCGATATGAAAAAGACATATAAGAACATACTGAAAGCAGCGCTCGCTATTGTCTGCGCTATTGCTTTAGTCCTCATGTGCGCCGAGACCCAGGACGGCAGCATCAGCATGTGGAACTTCGCCTGGCTCGCCGTCTTCGCCGGCTCCGGCTGGGCCCTTGACAAGATTGCAACCAACACCAAATAGCAATGGAAGTAATAAAGCACACCACAGGGTCCTACGTAGGCGCCATCAGTGTCGT
>JBGUGW010000014.1:0-2400 GCA_045111695.1 Candidatus Cryptobacteroides sp.
AAGGCGCGGCCCGAATACTGCACAAAGGAGCACAATGATGGCCAAAAGGGTATAAAATGCAATTTTCATCAGGATTCGAATCGTTTAGTTCTTATAGCCCTCCCGCCTGTACTGCAGAGGCGTCAGGCCAGTCTTGGACTTGAACATGCGGGTGAAATGCTGCGGATACTCAAAGCCCAGGCTGGAGGCGATTTCGCCTACAGGGAGGTCTGTCGAGAGCAGCAGCCCCTTGGCCTTGTCGATGAGATAGGCGTGGATCTGCTGCTGGGTGCTCAGCCCTGTCCGGGCGCGGAGGTAGTCGCTCAGGTAGTGCGGGGTCATCGCCAGGTCGTCGGCAATCTTGGAGACCGAGGCCAGGAGCGGTTCGCTGCCTCCGTAATGCGCATCCAGCGCAGCCTTGAAGCAGGAAAGGATGTCCGGTTCCACGGCCTGACGCGTTCGGAACTGACGGGTGTAAAAGCGCTCGGAATAACCCAGCAGAACATCGATGAGTGAGACGATGATGCCCTGGGTGTGTTCGTCGATATCCCGGCTGTATTCCCGGGAGAGGTCCTGAAAGAGGCCGTCGATGGTCTCCCGCTCCGCCTCGCTCACGTGCAGGGCCTCGCTGACGCTGTAGGAAAAGAAATGCAGTTTCTCCAGTTTGGAGTAAAGTGCATGACGCCGCACGAAGTCCGGATGGAAGGCCAGCACCCAGCCCCAGCGTCCGGTGTTGTCTGGACTGTTGCCCCACTGGAACTCCTGTCCGGGAGAAAGGAAATTCATCGCCCCCTTGGTGAAGTCGTATTCCCGCCAGCCGTAGGTGCCCGTGCAGGTGCCGCCGTCCTTGGCGATGATGGTGTACAGCCCCATCTTCACGCCGATGGCTCCGCGGAACTCCGGCCGCAAATCGCTGAGAGGGCAGACGGTCATCAGCGGATGGCGGGTGGAAGGGGCGCCGAACAGAGAACAGAACTGCTCGGCGGTATTCACCTGTATGGTTTTGCCTGATTTCATCACGGCAAAGTTCGTAATTTCCACGCTGACAAGCAAATTATCTGAAATCCCGGGTTGCCTCCATGCACCAGTCCCAGACCTTCTGCTCTGCCTCTTCGCTCCAGAACTTGTCGCTGATCTTATCCTCTCCCTTCGGGCCGAAGTACTTGAGAGACACTCCTTCCAATTCCGGCGCCGTGGCCTCATGCACGCTGGGCCAAGCGCCCTTTGCCACGGAGTTCATCATCGGCAGCCAGAGGATGCCTACGATGGCAAAAAGAGGATTCTTGGAGGTGTCGCGGGCGAGCCGGGTCATCGCGGAACCGGGATGCGTAAGGTTAAAGGTCACGTTGCCGATGCCCTTGGCCCGGCAATCCTTTACAAAGTGACGCATCGCCCAGATGACATACAACTTGGAAAGGCCGTAGGACCTTGTCAGCGAGAAATTGTCCTTGAGGTCCATATCGTCCAGCAGCGGGGCGCCGCCCATCTTATGCGCGGCCGAAGAAACGGTAACGACCCTCGCAGACGGGCTCTTCTGCAGCAGGGGCATCAGGAGAGAAGTCAGCAGGAACGGTGCGAGCAAATTCACCTGCATCGTCAGTTCGTGGCCCTCCGGCGTCTCGTTGCGACTGCTGAACTGGGCGCCTGCATTGTTGATGAGAACGTCCAGTCTGTCTGTTTTTGCCATGATATTCTGAGCAAACTCCTTCACACCCGCAAGGGAGGAGAAGTCGCCCAGAGTGTAACTGAGTTCGGTGCTGCCGGTCGCAGCCTTGACTTCTTCAAAGGCTTTTTGGGTCTTCTCGGGATTGCGCCCGTGCATAATTACACTGTGTCCCATCAGGGCGAGCTGTTTGGCCGTTTCTTTGCCGATGCCGTCCGAGGCGCCGGTCACAAGGATGATTTTCTTTTCCATGTTATTTTGCATATCGATTGTACAGTATCACACTGCAAAGGTCGGAACTCTTTCCCTGTCAGCGCCTACCCGAATTGAATAAAAAACTACCATAATCGGAGCAGATACAAAAATCCCCGACAATCCTCCCGGTGACTGTCGGGGCCTGTGCTATACCGGTAAATTAGATTCCAACTGGGAATTTCGATTTAGTGAACTACTTCCTGATAAACGACTGATCTGTTGCAGGCACATCCTCTTCGGCCCTATAGTAGCGCTCAGCCGACATGTGAAGGTCGTATTTCTCCCTGAGCGCAGCGATCGTCTCCATCATCGGTGTCGCGTGATGGGCGTCGATGGCCTTCTGGCTGGCCCAGCTGTCAATCAGCAAGACCGTCTCCGGATCTGCGGCCGAGAAGAAATAGTCATACCTTAGATTTCCTTCCTCCGCCCGAATGGAATCGGCCGTCCCGCTGCTTTCCATTTCTTCCACGAACTTCCGGGCATTGCCGCCCACTCCGGTATAA
>JBGUGW010000015.1:0-3845 GCA_045111695.1 Candidatus Cryptobacteroides sp.
CGAAGCCTGCGATGCCTTCCTGGCCGCCTTCGACGACCTGTCGGCGTCCCGCGCCGCGGCCGACGCGCTCATTCCTCTCCTAGAGGAGGAGGGGAGCCCCGCCGCCCGTGAACTCCTTTCGATGCGCGACATGTTCTCCCGCAAGACGTTCTGGATGTACGGCGGCGACGGCTGGGCCTACGACATCGGTTTCGGCGGCCTGGACCACGTGATCGCCAGCGGCGAGAACGTCAACGTCTTCATCGTGGACACTGAGGTATACTCTAACACCGGCGGCCAGAGCAGCAAGGCCACGCCGTTGGGAGCCGTCGCCAAGTTCGCTTCCTCCGGCAAGAAGAACCGCAAGAAGGACCTTGGCGCCATCCTCATGACTTACGGCTACGTGTATGTGGCCCAGGTGGCCATGGGAGCCGATCCCGCACAGCTTGTGAAAGCTGTGAAAGAGGCCGAGGAGTACGACGGACCTTCAGTCATCATCGCCTATACCCCTTGTTCGTCGCACGGTATCTGCATCGGCATGCACCGCGTGCAGGAGGAGATGAAGCGTGCGGTGGAGAGCGGCTACTGGCTGCTCTACCGTTATGATCCCAGGCAGGAGCATCCGTTCCACCTGGATTCCAAGGCCCCGACCATGCCTTACACCGAGTTCCTCGACGGGGAAGTACGATATGCGTCGCTCAGGCGCAGTTTCCCCGAGAATGCCGACAGGCTGTTCGCCATCGGTACCGTGGACGCGGAGCACAGGTACGAAAAATATAAGGGCAGGGAGGATGAAATCCGCTAATTAATTCCTAACTTTGATATTCGAACACTAAAACTTGCTGAATATGAGAATACCAGAGTCTGAATTGATCATCAACGGAGACGGTTCCGCATTCCATATCCACCTCAGGCCGGAAGAGCTTGCCGACAGGATCATTGTCTTCGGCGATCCCGGACGTGTGGACATGGCTTCGGAGTTCCTTGAGGAGAAGGAGTTCCGTCACGAATCCCGCGAGTTCGTCGCCATCACGGGCAAATACAACGGAAAGAGGATTACATTGTTGTCCACCGGTATCGGTACGGACAACATCGATATCGTCATGACAGAGCTCGATGCCCTGGCCAATGTCGATTTCACCACGCGCGAGGTCAAGCCCGAGCACAGGACGCTCACCATCCTGCGCATCGGCACCTGCGGCGCCATCCAGCCCGACATTCCTTTGGGCTCTTTCATCTTCTCGGAGATCTCCGTCGGCTGCGACGGCCTGCTCAATTGGTACGCCGACCGCGACAAGGTCACCATCCCCGACATGGAGGAGGCGTTCAAGAAGCATCTGAAGTGGAACAAGCATCTGCCCGACCCTTATTTCGTCAAGGCGAGCCCCAAGGTCAGGGCCATGTTCGAAGGCTGCTCGGTCATGGGTGTAACTATCTCGGCATCGGGCTTCTACGGCCCTCAGGGCAGGGTGGTGCGCCAGCCGCTGGCCATGCCCGACATGATAGCCGACATCGAGAGCTTCCGGTTCGGAAACTACCGCATCACCAATTTCGAGATGGAGGGCTCGGCTCTTGCCGGCCTGGCTGCGCAACTGGGACATGACGCCGGCACTATCTGCTGCGCCATCGCCAACCGTTACCTCAAGGATGCGAACACCGACTACAAACCGATGGTACGCAATCTCATAGAACTCTCACTGGACAGGATCACTCAAGATCGATAGTTACCTTTCCGCTGTAGAGGGTCCTGAGGTCGTTGACCTGGAACACCTTAATTGAAGGATCGTTGACCGTTGCGTCGATGGTCCTTTTCTCTTTTCCGATGATGTTGGTTTCAAGCCAGGCCAGCTGCTCCGGGAAAGTTATGGACATGCATGCGGCTATCTCGTGACTGTTGCCGTCGTAGCGGTACACGCAGTAGTCATATCCGTTGCCCTTGAAGATGCGGGCGAGGACCTTGGTGCCCTGGAATGCATGGTTGAGCAGGTGGATCTGCCTGTAGGTGACTATCCTGTCAGAAGTGCCGTGGAAAAACAGGTGCGGGGCGGGTTCGCTATGGTAGCGTACAGATCCCTGCCTGGAATAGATGGCGCCGGCAAAGGACATCACTCCGGCATAATGGAAATCCTTGGGCAGCATCACGGACGTTCCCATCCGGTTGCAGAGTTCCCACTCTGCCTGGAGCACCGTGATGGCTCCGGCCGACGAGCCGGCCAAGACCAAAGACGAAGGGTCGATGTCGACCTCCTCCGCATTGTCCAGTATGTACTTGGTGGCGCTGAAAAGGTCTTCCACCGCTATCTGGATGGCATTGTAGATGTCGTTTATCGACCCCATTCCTTCCACGCCCTTCAGACCGAGGCGGTAGTCTATGGCAGCCACTGTGAAACCCTCGTCCGTAAGCAGGCGGAACCATTCGCGCGCTGTCGGGGTGTCTTTCCTGCCGGCCTTGAAGCCTCCTCCGAACACATAGAGGATGGTGGGTTTGTTGACCCCGTCCACGGTCATCTCACTGCCGTCGGCAGGATAATAGACATCCATGTACAGGCCTACGCTGTCCCTCTCCGCAAAGAGAAAAGTCTCGTCGGGCTTCAGGAGGTCCTGGGCCTGGCAGGCTGCGCTTCCTGTGCACGCTATCGCTACTATGACGGCCACCATGGCCGCGAATTTCCGGATAATCATATTTTTTCAGTTTTTATTTCAAATGTGTCGCGCTTTGGCACAAGCTCTCCTTAACTTTGCATCAGCAAAACGGAAATGATACAGTCATGAAGAACACCGAATACGACAGCAACATCCTTGATTCCATCGTTTTCTCCGATGATTCCCTCTCCGCCCTCCTGGGCATGATCGAGGACATGGACCTCGAGATCACAGGGTTCAAGCAGTCCTTGTGACCCTCGTATTCTCCTTGTCCTTTGACAGGGATACCCTCAGGGTGGGTGTCTTGTCTCCCGCCTGTCCGCCCCTCATCATCCTGTCGGTGATGATGAATTCCGCCACGGGGTCTTCGATGTATCTCGTCACGGCGCGTTTCAGGGGCCTCGCGCCATAGGCCGGATCATATCCGGCATCGGCGACGAACTCCTTGGCAGAAGGAGTGACCGACAGGCGGTAGCCCGCCTCCTCGACCCTTGCCTTCAGGTCCTTTATCTCCAGGTCTATTATCTTCTCCAAATGCGCCCTTGTCAGCGGATTGAAGTATACTTTCTCGTCCACCCTGTTGATGAACTCCGGCGGGAAAAGCTTCTTGACGGCCTTTTCCAGCACGCCTTTCCTGTCTTTTGCCAGGTCCTGTCCGGTCCGGGCGAAACCTACGCCGCTTCCGTACTCCTCGAGTTCACGCGTGCCGACATTGGAAGTCATGATCACGATTGTGTTCTTGAAACTTACGGTTCGCCCGTTGCTGTCGGTCAGGCGCCCCTCGTCCAGCACCTGCAGCAGCAGGTTGAAGATGTCGGGATGAGCTTTCTCGATCTCGTCCAGCAGCACGACGCAGTAGGGCTTGCGGCGTACCTTCTCGCTCAGCTGGCCGCCTTCCTCGTAGCCGACGTAGCCCGGAGGGGCTCCCACCAGGCGGGACGAGGAGAATTTCTCGGAGTACTCCGACATGTCCACCCGCACCATGCTTTCTTCAGAATCGAACAGATTCTTGGCCAAGCATTTGGCGAGCTGTGTCTTGCCGACTCCGGTAGGGCCGAAAAACAGGAAGGTGCCGATGGGCCGTCCGGGGTCCTTGAGCCCGGCGCGGTTGCGCCGGATGGCCCGGACGACCGTGTCCACCGCCTCGTCCTGCCCGACCACCTCGCTGCGCAGGCGGTCCTTCATCGCCATGAGGCGGTGTCCTTCGCTTTCTGCGACCTTGC
>JBGUGW010000016.1:0-4588 GCA_045111695.1 Candidatus Cryptobacteroides sp.
GATGTAGCCGACTCCGCTGTCAAGGTTGCGGTCGAAGCCCGCATACTGCGGGGAGTCGAACCATGCGGGAGGGGAGACCCGGTAGAAGTCGTAGACCACCAAGACCTTGACCCTGTGCCTTTGGCTGCGTCCCACGCTCATCGTTTCCGAAGGGAAACTCCTGCCTCCTTCGTTCTCAGCCACGATGCGGTAGCTGTATACTATGTCAGGATCAATGCCGACGGTTACGGAGTAAAGGTCTCCATCCTTGCGTACGTCCGTCAGCCGGACTCCGGAGTCGAACGATTCGTCACCGACACGCGTGTAGAGGATGAAACTCTCGGAAACCGCGGTGGGTTCATGGGGGTCCGGCGTCGCCTTCCAGCTGAGCGTGACCTCACGCTCTCCCGTCAGTCGGGCCGATATGGCGCTGACCGGGAGCGGCTGCACGACATAGGGGATGCCGTGCTCGTCGCTGAGGAATTTCAGCATGCCCTTGTAGACGGCCCTGGACACTTCGAAGCGGAAGCTCGGGTCGAGGCCGTATTTCATGTCAGAGAAATTTTGGTGCGAAAGGAGTTCGAGCAGCATGCCGGGGACCGAGGTGGTGCGGGACTCACTGTAGCTGCGGTTCCAGAGTTCCCTGCGGGTCCATTTCGGCTCGAAATCCTCCCGTATGTCGGCACATACCTGGTCTTGGACGATGCCGGCGAGGTGACGTCCCAGCTGGCGGTTGCGTCCGTCGGGATACTTGGATTTGCCGTCGGCCATCAGGGTATAGATGGACAGGGTGCCGATGATACTGTCGTTCTGGGTGAATCCGGCATCGGAATGGAAACCGAATGAAAGGTCGAACGGGATGTGCTTGCCCTCTCCTTCGTAGTCTGGATTGACAGACGAGCCGCCGGACATCATTGTCACCCATGCACCGCGGCTTGCGAAATCCTGGGTATAGTCGCCCTCCCAGTTCCTTGTCACGGTCGTGTCGACGCCTGCCCACTGCTCCCAGTAGAGGGCGCCTTCGATATAGCTGGGAAGTCCTGAGGTTGTCCATTCGTCCGTGGGTGTGTCGGCTGGGCCGCGGGCAACCTTGCCCATGCCGCCGCCGACTTTTACGGCGTCAGCCGAGACTACAGTGCCTGCCGCCTTGCCGTCGGGAACAATATTGTCAAGGATTACCGATCCGTCACTGCCGTCGGCGAAGTCGAAAGTGCCGAGGTAAATCCATGTCCCTCCTCCCATTTTCTGGTTGACGAGGAACTGCGTTTCGCCGTTGCGGTGACGCACCGTATAATGGGCTGCGTCAGTGCTGTTGCCAAGTGTCTTGTATGAGACATAGACTGCGTAGGAACCGGTCTCGGGGACGCGGAAACTCCATGTGGCCTCGGCCTTCTGTCCTTCCTCTTCGGTGGCGCATTCCGCTACGCGGGCAGTACCCATCCTGAAAGGATTCTCATTCTCTACATAGACTTTCCGCGAGTCGGCGAAGCCTTCGCCTGCGGAGACCCAACGGCCCCGTTCGTAGTATTCGCCCTTGCGCCTCAGCATGCCATCGCGATCGCCCCTGAACGCGGGGTCGTTATCGGCTATGATCTCATATGGCTGTATGTCGCGTTCGCGCGGAGTCATCACATATGCTCCTGCATTTTCCAGCATGGGGATAAGGAAGGGGAGTACGTAACTCTGTGTGTACATGTCTTCCACCGTGGTGAAAAGCGGCGCCCTCTGCCATGTCCATCCGCCCCATCCTTCGTCGTAGTAGCGCCCGTGGCTCTGCCAGAGGGCGATGTGGCGGCCTCCGAGGCCCTTCGTATACTCCTTTTCGCCAACGCGGGTGACGATGGGTCGCACTCTTCCGCGGCGGTCGGCGTAACGGTAGACATAAGAAGAGGTACGTCCCTTGTTGCCCCTTGCGGGAGTCACCAGGTCTTCCAGCGGATCCTTCTTGCAGTAGATGCCTCCTATGGTACAGTCCGAATACTGGTCCGGCATCAGGTCGTATATCTGGTCCTTGAACCAGTCCAGCCCGGACTGCGTCCAAGGATAGTCGCTGAGTTCCTGGCTGAAATGGAAATCCAGCGACGACCCTCTCTTCATCACGCTCTCGATCTTCAGCCTTGTCTTGACGGTGGTCCTTCGCAGCAGGCGGGCGCGCAGGGAATCGCTTGCCGCCATGAAGTCCTTGGTGGGATTCTGTGCGGCCAGGGTCATGGCGGAGAGAACTAAGAGTATGGAGATCAGTATCTTACGCATGGCATGTAGTTTTGCTCAGGTCAATGAAGAAGGTTACGGCTGATGATATGCACAGGGCAATGAAATCCGCCCTGAAGTCGGCGATGTCAGAGGCCCTGTACGGGATGAGGTCCTGCACGAGCTCCGTCCCGGCCGTGATGAGGCTCCCCAGTGCAAGGATGGCCAAGGCCAGCAACATGCTGTGCCAGGCTTTGCGCGTCTTCCATCCGAAGGCCATATAGAAGAGGACGGGGAAGGGAAGGAACATCAGGAAGTGCACCACTTTGTCCGACTCTATGCCAAGGACATGTTTCCCTAACGACGAAATGTCCGAGAACTTGCCGAAGCACAGGTAGAGGACCGCTGCGAGATACAGCAGAAAAATGATCCTTGCCAGTAGTCTTCCGCTCTTCATGTCAGAGTGCCTGCATGTCGTTGAGTTTCTTATAATACCCGCCCAGTGCGAGGAGCTCTTCGTGCTTTCCACGTTCGGCGATGCGGCCTTCGTGGAGGACGATGATCTCGTCGGCAGCCTTGATGGTCGAGAGCCTGTGGGCGATGGCTATGGTGGTGCGGCTGGCCATAAGGCGGTCAAGGGCCTCCTGGACTATCCTTTCTGACTCGGTGTCCAGGGCGGCGGTCGCTTCGTCCAGTATCAGTATGGGAGGATTCTTCAGGACCGCACGCGCTATGCTGATGCGCTGCCTCTGTCCACCGGACAGTTTGCAGCCGCGGTCTCCGATATTGGTATCGTAGCCCTGCTCCTTCTCCATGATGAAATCATGGGCGTTGGCAATCTTGGCAGCTTCCACTACCTGCTCCATGGTGGCGTTCTCCACGCCGAAGGCTATGTTGTTGAATATCGTGTCATTAAAGAGGATGGGGTCCTGGTTGACATTGCCCATCAGGGCTCGCAAGTCCTTGATCCTGACATCCTTGATATCCTTGCCGTCTATGGTGATAGATCCTTCGTCGATGTCGTAGAAGCGGGGAATGAGGTCCACTAGTGTGGACTTGCCGGCGCCGGAGGCCCCGACAATCGCGACGGTGCGTCCCTTCGGGATGTCGAGGTCTATCCCGTCAAGGATCTTCTTCCCTCCGGGAGCGTAGCTGAAGCCTACTCCCTTGAAGGAAATGCCCTCATTGAAGCCGTCTATTGAAATAGGATGCTCCGCCTCGCGGATGGTATTTTCTGTGTCCAGGATCCTGTTGATGCGCTCCATCGAGGCCATGCCTTTGGGGATGCCGTAAGCGGCCTTGGAGAGATCCTTGATAGGCTGGATGACGCTGTAAAGGATCACGAGGAAGAATATGAAGGTCGGAGCGTCGATGGGGGCATTGTCCTTGAGGATGAGGGTGCCGCAGAACCAGAGCACGATGGCTATCATGATGGTTCCGAGGCATTCGCTCACAGGATGCGCCAGCGCCTGGCGCGTGGCGACGCGCGTATTCTTGACCTTCATGGCCTCCGTGACGCGGTCGAAGCGCCGGCCCATCTTGCGCTCGGCCAGGAAGGCCTTGATGATGCGTAGGCCTCCGAGCGTCTCTTCGACCTGGCTCATGGTGTCGCTCCACAGGGCCTGCGCCTCCAGGGACTGCTCCTTGAGCTTGCGCCCGATCTTGCCCATGATCCAGAGCATCACCGGGGCGAACAGCACCGTGAAGAGGGTCATCTGCCACGAGATGAACAGCAGCACGGCAAAATAACCCACGATGAGGATGGGGTTCTTGATGAGCATGTCTAGGGTGCCCGTGATGGAGTTCTCCACTTCCTGGACGTCCCCGCTCATGCGGGCGATGATGTCACCCTTCTTCTCCTGCGAGAAAAAGCCTATCGGCAGGGACAGTATCTTGTCGTAGATGTCCATGCGCATGTCCTTGACGACTCCGGTGCGGATGGGAATCATCACTGCGGCGGAGCCGAAATAGCAGGCGGTCTTGAACACCGTCATCACGCAGAGGAAGAGGCAGAGCAGAAGCAGGGTGCGGGATGCGCCGTAAGACCCGGTGAACTCCGCGACGTAGTAGTAAAGGTTGTTGATGAGCTCCTTGGAGGAATGCACCGACTCCCACGGGATGAACGTATACACCTCGTCGTCGAGGCTGAACAACATGTTCAGTATCGGCATTATCATGCTGAAGGAGAATACGTTGAATATCACTGACAGGAGGTTCAGCAGCACCGAGCCTCCGAGGTATTTCCTATATGGCGCCACATATTGGCGCAGCATTTTCCAAAAAGCCTTCATATGTCAAAGCACATACAATGGTGACGGTACGCGGCGGGGGAGGGCCCGCAGGATCACCCTACGTTCCTGCCCTTCGTCTGAGTTGACGAATACCGCCGAACGGTCATAGGTCTGGTGGAAGCCGATGG
>JBGUGW010000017.1:0-3447 GCA_045111695.1 Candidatus Cryptobacteroides sp.
CTCCTCCGGGCCTCGTTCAATGCTGAAAAACGGCAGGTGCCCGCCCCCGAAAACCGTGCCACCCTCGGCATCGTAAGAGGGGGGGACCCAAGTTCGCTTGGGGGGGGGCCTGCGGAGCAGGACGTTTTTCGGACTGGAACCCCTCCGGCAGAAGCGAAATCCCTGACGCTGAAGTATCTGGAGGGAGCAGATTCGATCCCGGTGCCGAAGATGCGGCGCAGGGGGAACGGCCTCACGCTGGGCGTACGCGGCGCCACCGGCAACAACCTCAAGGACCTTGACGTGGACTTCCCCCTCGGCACGTTCATCGGAGTGGCCGGAGTCAGCGGCAGCGGCAAGTCGAGCCTCGTCAACGAGACCCTCATGCCGGTGCTCATGAACAAGCTGTACCGCTCCAAGGTCAAGCCCCTGCCCTACCGCGAGATAGTCGGTATCAAGAACATCGACAAGCTCATAGAGATAGACCAGAGCCCCATAGGACGCACTCCCCGCTCCAACCCTGCCACCTTCACCGGCGTCTTCAACGACATCCGCGCCCTCTTCGAGGATACTCCGGATGCCAAGGTCCGCGGATTCAAGGCCGGACGGTTCTCGTTCAACGTCCCCAGCGGCCGCTGCGAGGAATGCAAGGGCGCGGGCATCAAGGTCATCGAGATGAACTTCCTCCCCTCGGTCAACGTCGTCTGCGACCAGTGCCGCGGACAGCGCTACAAGGAGGACACCCTCGCCGTCCATTACAAGGGAAAGAGCATCAACGACGTGCTTGAGATGCCCATCAGCGAGGCCTACGAGTTCTTCAAGGGCATTCCGCGAATAGCGCAGAAGCTGCAGGCCCTCGTGGACGTCGGCCTCAGCTACGTCCACCTCGGACAGTCCGCCGTGACCCTGTCCGGCGGCGAGAGCCAGCGCATGAAGCTGGCCGCCGAGCTCTTCAAGAAAGCCACCGGCAACACCCTGTACATCCTCGACGAGCCCACGACAGGCCTGCATTTCGAGGACATCAAGGTCCTGCTCGGCGTCCTGGACAAGCTGGTGGAGCAGGGCAACACCGTCATCATCATCGAACACAACCTCGACGTCCTCAAGAGCGTCGACTACCTGATAGACATGGGCCCGGAAGGCGGCGCCAAGGGTGGACGCATCGTAGCATGCGGCACCCCCGAGGAAGTCGCCGACGATCCGGCCTCCGTAACCGGAAAATACTTAAAGGAGATATTATGACAAAGATTGAAGCCGCAAGGCAGGAGTACCACGACTGGTGCGAAGCCATCGGAATCGACACCCTCGACAAACTCAACCAGACCCTCGCGGAAGGCAAGGGCATCGAGCTCATCAACCTCTGCGAAGCGCGCCAGGAGCGCAAATACGCCGGTATGGCCAACCAGATCTACTGGCGCAGGCGCAGCTCCCGCATCGTGATGATCTCAGGGCCCTCGTCCAGTGGAAAGACCTCCTCGTCGCTGCGCATCGCGCAGCAGTGCCGCGTCCTCGGGCTCAGCCCGAAGGTTATCGAGCTGGACAACTATTTCGTGCCGCGCGACCAGACCCCGAAGGACGAGAAGGGCGAATACGATTTCGAGTCGCTCGGAGCGATGAACATCGACATGCTCGACTCCAACCTCAACGACCTGCTCGCGGGCAAGGAAGTCATCATCCCCAAATACGATTTCAAGGAGGGCAAGACCATCATCGACGAAAGTCGCCGCATGAGCCTTGGAGACAAGGACATCCTCTTCATGGAAGGCATCCATGCCCTGAACCCGGCGCTCACTGCAGCCGTGGACCAGGACCGCATCTTCCGCATCTACATTTCCTCGCTCTCGGCCCTGCCGGGAGGCGAGAAAGTCCACAACTCCACCACTGACAAGCGCCTCCTGCGCCGCATAGTGCGCGACAACCGCGCCCGCGGCATCTCGCCGGAGCGCACGCTGATGCTCTGGCCCGGCGTCCGCCGCGGCGAGACGCTCAACATCTTCCCCTACGAGGAGAATGCTGACACCGTGTTCAACTCTTCCACCCTCTACGACACTCCGGTGCTGAAGTATTTCGCGGAGCCGCTCCTTTACGGTATCGCGGAGTCCTCGCCTGTATACGAGAAGGCTCAGAAACTCATTTCCTTCCTGAACCACGTGCGAGCGTTCTCCCCTGCCGAGATAGCCGCCATTCCTCCGACTTCCATCATGAGGGAGTTCATCGGAGGACAAACCCTTTAAAGCTTCCGTACCATGTGGCTGTTGATGACACTCGGCTCGGCGCTGCTGCTGGGCATCTATGACGTTTTCAAGAAGCAGGCGCTCAAGAACAACGGAGTCCTTTGGGTGCTGCTGGCCGCCACGGCCCTCTCCACCCTGCTGCTTATCCCCTTCTTCTCTTCAGGACCGGCTTCCGACCACCTCCGCCTCCTGCTCAAGGCGTTTCTCGTGACCGTTTCGTGGGTGAGCGGACTCATAGCCCTCAAGCTGCTGCCCGTCACTACGGCCAGCACCATCAAGGCTTCAAGGCCGTTCTTTGTGGTGCTATTCTCGATCGTCTTGTTCGGGGAGCGCCTCAACCTCTGGCAATGGGCGGGCGTCGCGTTAGCACTGCTGGCGATGACGCTGCTCAGCGGCGCCAGCAAGAAGGAAGGCATCGACTTCTCGAAGAGCAAGGGCGTCCTGGCGATGGCTATCTCCGTGCTTGCAGGAGTGGCCAGCGCCCTCTACGACAAGCACATGATCGCCGACATGGAACCTCTGTTCATACAATGCTGGTGCAACTTCTACGTCACGCTTATGCTGGTGGCCTGCGTCATCGTCAAGGCGCTTCACGACAAGGAGAACCGCGAGCACTTCAAGTGGGACTGGATGCTGCTGGTGATAGCTGTCTTCATTGTGGGAGCGGACATGTTGTATTTCTTCGCCCTCAAGCAGGAGGGCGCCCTGCTGTCCGTCGTCTCCCTCATCCGCCGCTGCTCCGTGGTCGTGACCTTCGTGCTCGGCGCTATCGTATTCAAGGAAAAGAAGATCAAGGAGAAGGCCGTCGACCTGGCCATCCTCCTCGCCGGCATGGCCCTGCTGCTCTACGGTTCCAGTATCTAACCGTACAGTTCGCGCAATACCTTCAGCGACTGAACGTTGAGAGCCGATTCGGAATGGTGCGCAAGGTACTTGAGGAGAATCTCCGAGAGGGCGTTGCGCACCTCGCCGTTCATTGGGATGAGCATCGACTCGGCGAAAGGGGCCTGGACAAATTCTGACAACAACGCGTAGTATTTCCCGGCAAAGGGGGCCAGGGACTCGGCCGACGGGCTGAAACCCATGGCCACGGCGAGTTCCGTCAGGAATCTCAAAGGATAGTTGGAGAAATCCTTTTCCATCGCATCCAGGGTCAGGATGCTGCGCTCGAGCCACTCGAAGAGTCCGGGCTCGAGCGCCCCTTCCTTGATGGCCCGATATAGGACTTCGCTCA
>JBGUGW010000018.1:0-1663 GCA_045111695.1 Candidatus Cryptobacteroides sp.
CGCGCGCGTGGGCGGGGGCATCTATACCAAGGCTGCCGATGTCGGCGCGGATATAGTCGGCAAAGTCGAGTCCGACCTGCCCGAGGACGATCCGCGCAACCCTGCGACCATCGCCGACAATGTCGGTGACAATGTCGGCGACGTGGCGGGCATGGGCGCGGATCTCTACGAGTCGTACTGCGGCTCTATCCTTTCCACCATGGCTTTGGGTGCTTCCGCATTTTTCCTGGCCGGTCCGGAAATGCAGATGAAGGCGATCCTCGCCCCCATGCTCATCGCCGCCGTGGGTGTCGTGCTGTCAGTCGTTTCCATATTTACCGTCCGTACCAAGGAAGGCGCTTCCATGAGCCAGCTCCTCAAGAGCATGAGTTTCGGCACCAACCTTGCTGCGGCGCTCAGTGGGATCGCTTCCTTCGGCATCCTTGCGCTGGTTTTCGGCACGGCTGACGGCCTGTGGTGGCATCTGGCCTGCTCAGTCCTTTCCGGACTGGTCGCCGGCGTAGTCATCGGCAAGGCTACCGAGTATTATACATCGCATTCATACAGGCCGACGCAGAAACTCGCCGAGTCCGCCAAGACAGGTCCTGCGACGGTCATCATCAGCGGAGTCGGCCTTGGAATGGTCTCTACTGCCATCCCGGTGATCGCCATTGTCTGTGCCATCGTCCTTGCATATCTTTTTGCAACCGGCTTTGACGTGCATCACATGATGTCTGCGGCCAACCTTTCGCAGGGCCTCTACGGAGTGGCCATTGCCGCCGTGGGTATGCTCAGCACCCTCGGCATCACTCTCGCGACCGATGCTTATGGTCCTATCGCGGACAATGCCGGCGGCAACGCCCAGATGTCCGAGCTCGAGCCCGAGGTGCGCCAGCGCACAGACGTGCTCGATGCGCTCGGCAATACCACCGCCGCCACCGGCAAGGGCTTCGCCATCGGCTCGGCGGCCCTGACCGCCCTCGCCCTGCTCGCCTCGTACATCGAGGAGATCAAGATCGCCGTCGGCCGCACCGCCGGTGCGCTGATCAACGGCGTCGATGCGGCCTCGGCCTCCATCCTCGATGTCCTCAGCGAGTTCAATGTCAGCATCATGAACCCTACGCTGCTTGCCGGCGTGTTCATCGGAGCGATGATGGCGTTCCTCTTCTGCGGCCTTACGATGAACGCAGTAGGACGCGCCGCTTCCAAGATGGTGATGGAGGTCCGTCGCCAGTTCCGCGAGATCAAGGGCATCCTGACAGGCGAGGGTACTCCCGATTACCGCCGCTGCGTGGAGATCTCCACCAAGGCCGCCCAGCACGAGATGCTCATGCCTTCGCTCATCGCGATCATAGTGCCGGTCCTGACCGGCGTCGTGCTGGGCGTCTCGGGCGTCCTCGGCCTGCTCTTCGGCGGCCTCGGCGCCGGCTTCGTCCTGGCCGTGTTCATGGCCAATTCCGGCGGAGCCTGGGACAATGCCAAGAAGTTTGTCGAGGAGGGCAATTTCGGTGGCAAGAACTCCGATGCTCACCACGCGACCGTGGTGGGTGACACCGTCGGTGACCCGTTCAAGGACACCTCGTCGGTATCGTTGAACCCCATCATCAAGTTCACCACCCTGTTCGGTCTGCTGGCCATGGAGATGGCTATCAGCCCCAACTTCAGCGCCGTGGCTCCCTATGCG
>JBGUGW010000019.1:0-2236 GCA_045111695.1 Candidatus Cryptobacteroides sp.
CTGGACGTCGCCGCTCCAGGTATTGGCTCCGGTGCGCTGCTGGCCGGCGTATGCCGAACGGGTCAGCACCATCGGCCGGCGGTCGGAGACGGTCAGCTGCTTCTCGGTGACGCCCTCGACGGACATCAGCGGAAAGGCGTTGAGCACGCTCCTGTAGGAGCCCATGGCAGTCATCTGCTCGAGGTCGCTGTCCTTGTAGTCGAGATGGTCGGGCTCGGTGGAGTCCATCCACCAGCCGTCGATACCCATCTTCTCCAGGCGCATGAGGTTGTCCCAATAGATGTCGCGTGCCTCGGAGCTGAATGCATCATACGGCAGCACTCCGGAAGGATAGTCCCTACGAGGAGGCCAGTCGCTCAAGCCGCTCTGCGGCCAGGTGCCGAAGTGCAGCAGGTGCCCCTTGGCGTCCAACTCGCGGAAAGGCTTGGTCATAGGGCCGAAGGAGGCCCAGATGGAGATGAGTATATGCGCATGGCTGTCATGCGTCTCGTCGATCATCGCCTGCGCGTTGCGGAAATCGTCATTGAGAAACTCCATGGCGTTCCACTGGTAATTGTTGCCCCAGTACTGCCAGTCCTGGATGACGACGTCGAGCGGCACTCCCCTCTCGCGGTAGCCGCGGAGCACGCCGAGGTACTCGGCCGAACTCTTGTAACGCTCGCGGCTCTGCATGAAGCCGAAGCCCCATAGGGGGATCATCGGCACATGGCCGGTAAGGCCGCGCATGCCGGCAATCACGCCGTCGGCGTTGCCGCCGTAAATAAAGTAATAGTCTATCTGTGTCCCTACCTCGGATTCGAATGACGCTACGTCGTCCTTGTCAGTGAACGTGCCGGTGGAAGGATTGTCCCAGAAGATGCCGTATCCCTTGACCGACTGGACGAAGGGCACGAAATCCTCGGTATTGTCCTGACGCATGTAGCGGGTCTTGCCGCTCAGGCTCAACTGACCGTCCTGGAGGATGCCGAGACCATAGAGAGGCTCTCCGGCCTCGAGCCGGAAAGCCTGCCTGGTCACGAAAGCACCTTTGTCCAGGCCCTCAGTGCGTTCTGTAAATGAGGACTCCCCTTCTTTCATGAGAGCCTTCCCGTTCGCAGTGGCAAAGCTTACAGTACCGTCAGCGGCGACGGTAACCTTGAGCGAGGAGGAAGAATACACAGTCGAGGTTCCGGAGTTCTTGACCGATACACGGACATCCTCAGGCTGGGCGATGACGGACACGCTGCCGTCATGGAAACCAGAAGCTGCGGGAGCCTTCTGTACGCGGACCACCGTAGGGGTGAAGAATGTCACCTTCACCTGCGGCGAAGGGGCTGCGGCCATAAGGGCCAGGGCAAAAAGCAAGGATTTCATAGCGTCAGCGGGGTATTTAGAATTTCTTTTCGATGGTCATGACTCCGGCAGAATAAGGCTCTACACTCAGTGTCACCTTGCTGCCGTCACATGCGGGCGACGCCTTCTTCAGGGCGACGGCGTCCTTCTTCTCCATGCTGTTGGCGACATCGAGGGCGCCTGGAGCATAGTATTCGTATGCAGTCGATGCAATGCCTTTCCAGTCGCCGGAGACGTCCAAGGTATAAGCCTTGTCAGTCGGATTGACGACCTTGACGATGACGTCGCGGCCATTCTCGGACATGGTGGTAACGACGCTGAGATCCTTGGTATCTCCCTCATGATCAAGGCGATAGCGGGAGAAATGGTCGTACCAGAGCTTGGTCACCTGGTAGTTCGGAGCCACGAAGACATCCTTGTAGTCGAAGTTGATGAAGGCGTTGTTCCAGTCCGGCATGTCAGTGCGGCGAATGAAGAGCGCTGCGGCGCCCATGGCAACAACGTCGCGTGCCTCGCAGACATTGAGGAAGCCGCCGGCAAAGAGGCCGGTCTTCCAGTCGATGCTCTGGAGGTTCCACTCGGAGATGAAGAGCTTGATATTGGGGTTCGGGCTCTCAGCGATCACCTGAGCATAGCGGTCATACTGGTCTGCGAGACGCTTGGGACCCGTGGCATAGCCGCCTTGCTGCTCATAGTGATGCAGGCTGAGATAGTCGAAATAGTTGCCGGAACGCATGATGAAGTCGTTATCCTCCTGGAAACCGCCGCAGGCGATGATCCTGATGCTCGGATCGACCTCGCGCATGGCGACGGAGAACTCGCGGACGCACTTCTCATACCTCTCGATACCCATCTCGCACATCTCGTTGTCAATCTCGCAGTATTTCAGGTTGTATGGCTCCGG
>JBGUGW010000020.1:0-5489 GCA_045111695.1 Candidatus Cryptobacteroides sp.
GTTCAGCGGAGTATGCCACGCTGGCGGAGAGGATGCTGGCCACGGTGACCTCTCCCGAACAGGACGGCGTGGGCATTGCCGGTCCCCAGGTCGGCATCGGCCGGCGCGTGGTCGCGGTGCAGCGTTTCGACAAGGAGGGCGAGCCCTTCGAGGTATACCCAAACATCCGCGTCACCGCAAAGCGCGGCAGCCCGGAACCGGGCCCCGAAGGGTGCCTGTCCGTTCCGGGTCGCCGGGGCGACGTCCTGCGCTGGCTGGACATAGACATCGCATACACATCCCCTAAGACCTGCCGCGACACTTCGGAGACCGTCAAGGGCTTCACGGCCGTGATATTCCAGCATGAGACAGACCATCTGGACGGAGTCCTGTACATAGACAAACTCGTGCCATGATGACCCCGATGCGATACCTGTTCATCCTCGAAGGAGGTGAAGCCTCGGCAGTGCTGAAGGAAAAGCTCAGCCAGGGGATGAAAGAGCTCGACAGCGGCGTGGAATACGATTTCTACGAAGCTGCCGGGGCGGAAGACGCACTGCGCCATGTCTCCCTGTTCTGCGACCTGCACTAGGATATCGACACATGTTTCGTGTCATGCGGCGGAGACGCTCTCACCGCCGGAGTGGCGGCCGGACTCATGGGGTCGGGCGAAGGCAAATACCTCGCCGTTTACGACACGGAAGGCAACAACAGCCTGGCGCGGTATTATGAAGGTGCGGATTTCGGCAGCCTGGCGGGCCTCATCGCCGGCTCCCCCGCCGGCATAGACATGATACGCGTCAACAATTCTTATGCAGTCAACGCCTGCACCTTCGGTCTCGACGACATCCTGAACGGCAAGGGGACCGGATTCATCCCCTCCCTCTCAGCCATCTTGCGAAGGAGCTTCCGCACCATCCGCATCAAGGCGGACGGCGTGCCTCTCGACACGGGGTCCATACTCCTCTTCACGCTTGCCAACGGCAGATATGCCTCAGGAGGGTTGAATTGCACCCCTCAGGCAAGCAATGACGACGGCAAGATGGACCTCTGCATTGTGAAAAACCTGTCCCCCACCCGGCTGATGAAGCTTCTCCCGGCACTGGCTTCGGGCGGGCTCGCGGACGAGCCGTCATTTGCAGACGACATCATCCTCCGCCGCATCAAGAACCTTGAGGTCGAATCCGCCAAGGAGGTCACGCTTGATCTGGACGGAATTACACTCACGGACAAGCATTTCAGCATCAGGATGATACCCGGAGCCATCCGCTTTATCGTGCCCGCGCAGGGTTGATTGTTTCAAAACAGTTTATTATATTTGTGAGTTGGAATAACACTGAATAATAACAACTATTCTCTAGATATGAAAAAGATCCTGTTGACCCTCCTGTCCGCGGCGGCACTGCTGGTGTGCGCCTGCGACAAGTATGACGACACCCCCCTGAGAAACGAGCTCAGCGGCCTTGAGAGCCGTGTGTCGAACCTCGAAGACCTTTGCTCGAAGCTCAATGCCAACATCGCTTCGATCCAGACCCTTCTCGAGAACATCAACGCCAAGATCGCCATCGAGCGCGTTGTGTCGCTGGACAATGGCGAAGGCTACCTCATCACCTTCTCCAACGGTTCCAGTATCACCGTCTACAACGGCGTTGACGGCCCGAAGGGCAACAAGGGAGACAAGGGCGACAAGGGAGATCCCGGCGAGGCTCCGGTCATCGGAGTCGCTTCAGAGGACGGTGTCCTCTACTGGACCCTCAACGGAGAATGGCTGACCGATGATGAAGGGCAGAAGATCCCCGTCGTCGGTCCCAAGGGAGACAAGGGTGACCAGGGCGAGCAGGGCGAGCCCGGCAACGATGGAAAAGACGGTTCCAGCGGAAGGAACGGATCCAACGGATCGAATGGTGTCACCCCTCAGCTGAAGATCCAGGACGGCAAATGGATGGTATCCTACGACAACGGCTCCAGTTGGAATGAAGTCACGACCTCCGGAGACAATCCTTACAACACTATGGCCCTGACCATCGAGGAGACCGAAGACGCATATATCATCACCCTTGACGGAGAGTCTTACACGATCTCCAAGGCTGCTGCAGCTGCGGTTTCTTTCCAGATCAAGGTTGACAGCGATGACGTTGCGATCTCAGGTCAGTCCGTTACCATCAGCTATACCCTCACAGGCGGCGACGAAACCACGCATGTAGTTGCCGAAGGTTCTCTCAGTGCCGTCGTCGACGAAAGTGCGTGCACTGTCACCATCTATGGCGATGAAAACACTGAAGGCTACGTCATCCTCCGTGCCATCCGCAATTCCGACGGCGCCTACAGCGCCCAGTATATCGCAGTTGCCGGCGGCACGTTCACCATACTCACCGCCGAAGAAGTCACCGTCGACGGTAACGGCGAGACCTTCGAGGTCAAAGTAAAGACCAATCTCGAATACTCCGTCGACCTCCCGGATTGGATCACGGAAGAGCCTGAGACAAAGGCAGTCCGTACTGATACTAAGAAATTCACTGCCGCGGCCAACACCACAGGGGCCGAGCGCAGCGCCGCCATCACATTCAAGACCTCCGACGGCTCCTTTGAAAAAGCCGTAGTGGTCACACAACCGGAAGGGACACAGACCTCCGACGAAGTGAAGACTGTAACAGTCGCCGAGTTCAATGCAGCAGAGGAGTCTGATACCCAGGTATATGAACTTGTGGGAACGATAGGCGGCACCATCAACGCGACCTACGGCAACTTCGACCTGACCGACGATTCGGGCACCGTCTATGTCTACGGCTTGACTGCAACCGAACTGGGTTATGGCGCAGATAACGACAAGAGTTACGCCAGCCTGAACCTGAAGGCAGGCGACAAGATCAAGATCCATGGTTACCGCGGTTCGTATAAGGACAAAATAGAGGTCATGTACGCCTGGTTCATCGAAAAACTGGAAAGTGGTGACGACCCGGGCGGTGATGACCCCGATCCTGGTGAAGCTAGCGGAGATTTCGCTTCAAGCATCACGTGGACCCTTGGATCGTCTGCGTACAATCAGGATGCTACCGTCAATGGCGAAGCCGTAAGCGTACTCAAACTCGGAACATCCTCCAAGGCAGGAGATGCCACACTGACTATTCCGGAGGGCGTCACCAAGATCGGTTTCTATGCCGTTGCCTGGAAGGGTTTATCGACTGCCGATATTGATTTTGGAGGGGAGACTGTGACAGTGAGTGGCAATGAAGGAGCCACCGGTAACCCTGTATATACTATCTCAGTTACCGATGATGACTACTATGAGATCGAGGTGTCAGAAGGAGATCTGACCATCACATCTGCCAAGCGAGTCATTATTTTCGGAATAAACGCCAAGTAAAGGATGGCGTACGACCTGCAGAGGTTCAAGGACGCGCAGAATGCGGGCAATGCGTACAAGAATGCCCTGAAAGAGATCAGCAACGGTCTCAAGGAAGGGCATTGGATGTGGTACATATTTCCGCAGCTGCGGGGCCTTGGGCGATCGGAAACAGCTTCCTACTACGGGATCATCGGCAAGGGCGAGGCCAAGGCCTACCTTGCCGACAAGGTCCTTGGGAGCCGTTTACGCGAGATATGCAACTCCCTCGTGCAGGTCAGGGGCAAGTCCGCGGCCGAGATCTTCGGCCCCGTCGACACGATGAAACTTCGGTCTTCCATGACTCTCTTCTATCTTGCTTCAGGCAAGGAAGAAATCTTCCGCAAGGTCCTGGCCAAGTATTTTGACGAGAAACTTGACCAGAAAACCGTCGACATGCTATGACGAAAGGATTCCGTTTTTTCACGGCGCTATTCACGGCGTCGGCGCTCATCATGGCTGCATCCTGCGGCCAGGGCCGAAGCGTGGAGGAAGAACCCGCGCCGGAGCCGATACCTCCCATCGGATTCCGTGCAGACGACTTCGCCTGCGAGGAGAGTTCCGTACATAACGGCGAGACATTCTCAGGCCTCATGAACAGGCTGGGGCTGAGCATGGACGAGGCATACGCCATGGCGCAGCTGTGTGACTCGACGTTCGACGTCACGAAGATGCGCGCCGGCAATGCTGTCCGCACCTATTCCGACACCCTGTCGAACGACCTCCGTTACATTGTCTTTGACATGGACCGCATACGCCAGGCGGTATTCCAGTGCAAGGACTCCATGGCGATATGGATCTATGAGAAGCCGGTGGTGAAGCACCGCCGCTACGCCGATGTCAGCATCAGCTCTTCGCTGTGGGCTGACATGGCCAAGGCGGGCTCCTCCCCCGCCCTGATACTCAAGCTTTCCGACATATTTGCATGGACCGTGGATTTCTTCGGCCTGCAGAAGGACGACCGCTTCCGCATCATCTATGAAGAGAGCGAGGTCGAAGGCGAGAGCATAGGCATCGATACAGTCTTTTTCGCCCGATTCACGAGCGGGGATCTTGATAAATACGCTGTCATGTTCGACCAGGGAGACGGCGGTAATGTCTACTGGGATGAGAAGGGCGAAAGCCTCAAGAGGGCTTTCCTCAAGGCTCCATTGGAGTTCAAGCGCATCTCTTCCGGTTTCTCGTATGCGCGCAAGCATCCCGTCACAGGCCAGGTACGGCCGCACACGGCAGTCGATTATGCGGCGCCGACGGGCACCCCGGTGGTTGCCATCGGCGACGGCACGGTGATCAGCGCCGGCTGGGCCGGAGGCGGCGGCAATACCGTCAAGATACGCCACAACAGCGTCTACACCACCAGCTACATGCACCTGTCCAAATACGGCCCCGGCATCAAGGCCGGCGTACATGTACAGCAGGGACAGGTCATCGGCTATGTGGGCATGACAGGAACGGCCACCGGTCCGCACCTCGATTTCCGTGTATACCAGAACGGAACCGCCATCAATCCCCTCACCCTGGAATCACCCTCCGCAGAGCCTCTCCCAGAGGAGCTTATGCCTGCATTCGACTCGACTTTCCATGCACGCCTGGCTGAAATGGACAGCCTGGCTACGGCTTTATGATCCTTGAGCCCATAGCTTATTTCAAGTCTCCCTTTACCAGCAAATTCGGTATCCCGAGACAGAGCGGACTCGTACCGGAGCTCCGCGGAGAGATCCGTTTTACGGATAAATATCGCCGCACGGAAGCCGTGAGAGGGCTTGAAGGCTTTGATTACATCTGGCTTATCTGGGGATTTTCAGCCAACAGGAAAGATGACGAGGCTTCGTGGCAGCCGACAGTCAGGCCTCCGAGGCTCGGCGGGAACGCCCGCCTCGGCGTCTTCGCCACGCGCTCCCCTTTCAGGCCCAATCCCCTGGGGCTCTCGAGCGTACGTGTCGACCGTATCGACTTTGAATGCGAGGATGCTCCCGTCATCCATGTCCTGGGAGCGGACCTGATGGACGGTACGCCCATCTATGACATCAAGCCATATATCCCTTACGCTGACGCCCATCCGGAGGCCGCCGGAGGCTTCACAGACGCTGAAGAGTGGACTCCGCTGACGGTGATTATCCCGGAGGAA
>JBGUGW010000021.1:0-3541 GCA_045111695.1 Candidatus Cryptobacteroides sp.
CGCCTGGTAACTTCCAGGCCGTCGGTAGTCTTGGCAATCAGCGGGTTAGGTGAGGTACCGAGAGCCATGATGACGGTGTCGCAAGGGATCTCGAACTCGGAACCCTCCACGGGGACCGGCGAGCGGCGGCCGCTGGCATCAGGCTCGCCGAGCTCCATCTGGATGCACTTGACGGCACGGACCCAACCCTTCTCGTCGGCGAGTATCTCGACAGGATTGGTCAGCATCTTGAACTCGACTCCCTCCTCGTGGGCATGGTGGACCTCCTCCTTGCGGGCGGGAAGCTCCACCTCGGTACGGCGGTATACGATGGTGGTGTCGGCGCCGAGACGCAGGGCGGTACGCGCTGCGTCCATGGCGACGTTGCCGCCGCCGACCACGATGGCTTTCTTGCCGGCGTGGATAGGAGTGAGATAGTCGTCGCGGTAAGCCTTCATTAGGTTGTTCCTGGTAAGGAACTCATTGGCAGAGAAGACGCCGTTGGCGTTCTCGCCAGGGATGCCCATGAAGCGGGGCAGACCGGCACCGGAGCCGACGAACACGGCCTCGAAGCCTTCCTCATCCATCAGCGAATCAATGGTGACAGTGCGGCCGATGATGACATCGAGTTCTATCTTGACGCCGAGTGCCTTGACGGCATTGATCTCGGCTGCCACGACTTTGTCCTTGGGCAGACGGAACTCGGGGATGCCGTACTCCAGTACTCCACCGGGACGGTGGAGGGCCTCGAAGATGGTCATGTCATAACCGAGCTTGGCAAGGTCGGCGGCGCAGGCCAGGCCCGAAGGACCGGAGCCGATAATCGCGACCTTACGGCCGTTGGAAGGGGCGGCGGGGCCGGCCGGAGCCTTGCCCTGCTCACGCGTCCAGTCGGCCACGAAGCGCTCGAGCTTGCCGATGGCGACGCTCTCGCCCTTGACGCCGAGCACGCAGCTGCCTTCGCACTGGGTCTCCTGCGGGCAGACACGGCCGCAGATGGCCGGCAGCGACGAGTC
This sequence comes from Candidatus Cryptobacteroides sp., assembly GCA_045111695.1. GTDB lineage: Bacteria > Bacteroidota > Bacteroidia > Bacteroidales > UBA932 > Cryptobacteroides. The sequence goes on from JBGUGW010000021.1 coordinate 996, forward strand.
CTCTGCGATGACGGCTGCTGCCGCAGCGAAGTCTCCGTCCTTGACCTTCTCGATGAAATCGGGTATCTTGATGCCTACGGGGCAGGCGCCCACGCAGCGGGGATTCTTGCAATGCAGGCAGCGGGTCGCCTCCAGCATCGCCTCTTCGACATTATATCCGTAGCAGACCTCCTCGAAGTTGGTCGCCCTGACTTTCGGATCCTGTTCCCTTACCGGAACCCTGGGTATTCTATTTGCCATAGCTTATTTTCCTCTACCTATTCTACATACATGATTCTCACGGGCTTCCGCCTCTTCGGTGCGGTACTGGCCCTGACGGCGCATGGCCTCGTCGAAGTCGACCTCGTAACCGTCGAACTCGGGACCCTCGACGCAGGCGAAGCGGGTCTTGCCGGCCACGGTGACGCGGCAGGCGCCGCACATGCCGGTGCCGTCCACCATCAGCGTATTGAGGCTGACCACGATGGGCAGGCCGAGCTTCTTTGCGGTGAGGGTGGTGAATTTCATCATTATCATAGGGCCGATGGCTACGGCCTGGGTGTACTTGTTGCCGTCGTTCACGAGTTTCTCGAGCAGGGCAGTCACCATGCCGTGGAAGCCCTCGGAACCGTCATCGGTGCAGATGTGGAGATTGTCACAGACGGCTGCCATCTCCTCCTTGTAGATCAGGAGGCTGGCGGTCTTAGCGCCGATGATGACATCGACCTTGGCGCCGTGCTCATGCAGCCATTTGGCCTGAGGATAGACGGGAGCGGTACCAACGCCGCCGGCGATGAAGATGAAATGGCTCGCCGCCAGCTCCTCGGGAGTCTTCTCGATGAAATCGGAAGGATTGCCGAGAGGGCCCACCACGTCGGCAAAAGACTCGCCGGGCTCGAAGGCCACGATGTCGTTGGTAGATGCACCGATGGGCTGTGTCACGATGGTGACAGTCCCTTTGGTGGTATCGAAATCGCTGATCGTCAACGGAATACGTTCTCCTTTCTCATCAGCCCTGACGATCAGGAACTGACCGGGCTTAGCGGCGCCTGCGAGCCTCGGGGCCTCCACCTCCATCCTGCAGATGGTAGGTGTCAGCATTTCCTTCTTGATAATCTTGTACATAATCCTGGTAAATACACTATTTCTCCAAAGTTAAGAAATAATTCTTAAAAAACTTTAAAAAAATCGAAGATCAGGGATCTATCTGTGAATCCTTGAGGCCGAGGAAGTAAAGGATGCCGTCGAGACCGATGCTGGAGATGGACTGGCGGGCGCCTGCACGGACCTTGGGCTTCGCGTGATACGCGATGCCGAGACCCGCGAGCCCGAGCATCGGCAGGTCGTTGGCGCCGTCACCGACGGCCACGGCCTGGGCAAGGTTGATGTGCTCCACCTGACAGAGCAGGCGGAGCAGCTCGGCCTTGCGGCGGCCGTCCACTACGTCGCCGACGTAACGGCCGGTAAGCTTGCCGTCCACGATCTCGAGTTCGTTGGCATAGACATAGTCGAAGCCGAACTTCTGCTGCAGGTATTTTCCGAAATAGGTGAAGCCTCCGGACAGGATGGCGGTCTTGTATCCGACGCGTTTCAGGATGGTCATCATGCGCTCCAGGCCTTCGTTGTAAGGCAGCGAGCGGGCGATGTCCTCCATCACCGACTCGTCCAGGCCCTTGAGCAGGGCCACGCGGCGGGTGAAGCTCTCGGTGAAGTCGATCTCGCCGCGCATCGCGCTGGCCGTGACCGCCTTCACCTCGTCACCCACCCCCGCCCGCTCTGCGAGCTGGTCTATGCACTCGGTATGGATGAGCGTAGAATCCATGTCGAAGCAGATCAGGCGGCGGCTGCGGCGGTAGATATCATCTTTCTGGAACGAGAAATCCAGTCCCTCCGAGCAGGTCTGCACGAGGTCAGCCTGCAGGGCCGCACGGTCCTCGTGGGTGAGCGATCCGCGGATTGAGAACTCGATCGAGGATCGCGTCCTGTCATTGTCCCCTACCAGCGGCACGCGGCCCGTCAAGCGCTTGATGGCGTCGATGTTGAGCCCGTGCTTGAAAATGACCGACGTGACGTCGGAAATCTGCCGTGCCGAAATGGTGCGGCCGAGCAAAGTCACGATGTAACGGTTCTTGCCCTGACGCCCGACCCACTGGGCGTAATCCTCCTGGGAGATGGCCTTGAAACCTATCTGCACACCGAGTTCCGACGCCTTGAAGAGCAGGTCCTTCATGATGAATCCGGACCTGTCCCTGTCGGTACTGAACAGGATGCCCATGGTGAGGGTTTGGTGGATGTTGGCCTGACCGATATCCAGGATGAAAGCGTCATACTTCGCCAGGATATCGGTCAGGGAAGTGGTCAGGCCCGGCTTGTCATAGCCGGATATGTTGACCTGGATGATCTCGGTATCGGTCAGGTCCATGACTGATGATTAAAGTCCTATGGTCTTGAAGAAATCGTTGCCCTTGTCGTCCACGAGGATGAAGGCCGGGAAGTCCACGACCTTGATCTTCCAGATGGCCTCCATGCCAAGCTCGGGATACTCGACGCACTCGATGCTCTTGATA
>JBGUGW010000022.1:0-10146 GCA_045111695.1 Candidatus Cryptobacteroides sp.
AACCAGTCCGACATCAACTTCGGCATCACAGCCGCCATCGCCGAGAGCCTCCTGCAGAGCCACGCCGGCGAGATCTCCATCCTGCCCGCGCTGCCGGCAAGCTGGAAGGACGGCTCCGTCAGCGGCCTGAAAGCCAGGGGCGGCTATGAGGTGAGCATCAGTTGGAAGGACGGCAAGATGACCTCCTGTGAGATCAAGTCCGAATTCGGACACCCGTTCACCGTACGTTATGCCGGCCAGACCAAGGATTTCACCCTCGCCGCCGGCAAATCCGTCAAACTGGGGCCTGGTCTGGAATGAAACGGTCACTGCTTGTAAAAGCCGGCGCTTTCCTTGCCGCATGCCTTGTCCTGTATGTGTTTTTCAGTGCGCGGTCATGCATCAAGGAGCATCGCTGGCTTGCCCTCGGAACGATCGAGAACCATCCCGTCCGTATCTGGGATGTCAATTTCGCCAAGGAGTTCAATGATGTAAACGAAGTCCAGCTGGCAGTCGCGCAGGCAATCGGAGTCCCTCCCGTCAGGAACAGGGAAGAGGCCGAAAAACTCAAGTCAAAATTGGTAAAGCTGGAAGCGACGGACACTTATGTCATCGACTCCCTGACACATTCCATCCCCTACCTGATCCCGTCCGCAAAGGAACTGCTGGATGATATCGGCCGCGTCTTCCAGGACTCCCTGAGCGCAAAGGGTCTGAACCCCTATAAACTTGTAGTCACTTCTGTGCTGCGTACGGAAGAGGATGTCGCCAAGCTCAGCAAGAACAATATCAACGCCGCCGAGAACTCAACACACTGCTACGGGACCACTTTCGACCTGTCGTACTGGCGCTACGTGAAGATTCCCGACCTTCGCGGACGCCCGTACGAAGATGTTCCTCCCGAGTACCTCCGCGCTACGCTGAGCCAAGTCCTCAAGGATATCCACGACCAGGGCAACCGCTGCTATGTCAAATACGAAAGGCAGCAGAACTGCTTTCACATCACGGTCAGGAGATAAACAATACGGCAGTGTTTTCTTATTTTTCGTATATTGCAGAGTAAAAATACATTATTATGAACAAAACAACCATTACCGTGGCGATTTCGCTACTTTTTGCTTTGACGGCATCCGCCCAGCAGTCGAACGTAAACCTCAGCTATAACCCTCAGAAAGACACCGAGGGATTGATCCCCTTCAGCGCGAACCTGAATTCGCCACAGGTAAATGACGACCATACCGTCACTTTCCGGCTCAGGGCCCCGAAAGCGGAGTCCGTCGCCCTCTCGGGCGCAATGACAACAGTCATGGGAGTTCGGGGGAACGTTCCTTTCACTAAAGGAGAAGACGGTATCTGGACTCTCACCATCGGCCCACTCCCGGTCGATATGTACCAATACAATCTTGTCGTCGACGGAGTCAGCATGGCTGATCCCAATAATACATATGCCGCCTTTACGGCTATGCCTCCTTACAGCGAGCTCATCGTCCATGGCGACGGACCATCCTGGTGGGACGCGAAGGATGTACCTCACGGAGCCGTCACCCGTCATATCTACTACAGCCCTGTTACCCAAGGAGAGCGTGAGATCTATGTATATACCCCTCCCCAGTATGACCCTCAGAAGGAATATCCCGTCCTCTATCTCATGGGCGGAAGCGGTGAACTCCCGTCAAACTGGATGTATGACGGACGTGTGAACTTCATCATGGACAATCTTCTCGCAGAAGGGAAAGCCGAGCCGATGTTGATCGCGCTTGTGAACAACCAGGTCATCCATCGCAATCATCCCCAGCACGCCGAGCTCACTTTCGACATCATGGAGCGTGAGTATCGCGAGGCCGTCATCCCCTTCGTCGACAGCCACTACAAGACCATTGCAAATCCTCATGGCCGTGCCATTTCCGGCCTCTCGATGGGTGGCCGTCACACTATATTCGTAGGTCTTAAGTCCCTTGACCTCTTCGCAAACTTCGGTGTCCTCAGCGCAGGTGACAACACCCCTGAGGAGACCCTTGGCGGATTTCTCAATGACCCTAAAGCCAATGACAAGGTGGATTACCTGTTCATCGGACAGGGAGGTGCAGAAGAGAAGGGCATGTTCAACACACGGGTCAAGGCCTTCAGGGATGCTCTCGACAAGCACGGAATCGGTTATGAGTACTTCTGTATCGGTGAAACCGGTCACGACTGGTCAACCTGGAGGCATCTCCTCTATTACGGGTTCCTCCCGAAGCTTTGGAAGAACTAGACCCGGCGGCCTCCCTGTGTCGGCTAACATAACCACCAGATTGACAATCCGTGCGGGAAAACGCCCAAAACTCGCACGGATTAGACAAAAATGAGGAATCCGTGCGGGAATTCGCTCAAAACCCGCACGGAATGATCTGGCTGTGAGCCTATTGATGATTTTTACGCCTCTTCTTGGGGAAGATACACCCAACCAGTCGAACTGGTGGCCAAATAAAATGGCACAACCGAAGTTGTGCCATTTATTGTCTTATTTGACTAATATCCAATCGATTAAGTAATTAGTACTCTTCTTCGTTAAAGAAGAAGTCTTCCTTAGTGGGATAGTCAGGCCAGATGTCCTCGATGCTTTCATAGATCTCGCCGTCGTCCTCGAGCTCCTGGAGGTTCTCGATCACTTCTTCGGGGGCGCCGGAACGGTTTGCATAGTCGATAAGTTCGTCTTTAGTTGCCGGCCACGGAGCGTCGTCCAGGCTTCCGGCAAATTCCAATGTCCAATACATATACTCGGTAATAGTTAAGTTGTTATTATTTTTCCTAAATTTGCTGTGCGGAAATTTTCCGCAAAGATAGAAAAAAATACTACATATCCTATGCCATATATCAAAGAAGAAATCTCCGACGAAAAAGTGACCTCCGAGATAGCCGCGCACGTCAAGGAAATCCTCCGCCTCATCGGCGAGGACCCGGCGCGCGAGGGGCTTGTGAAGACCCCCGAGCGCGTGGCGAAGGCCCTGCAGTTCATGACCCAGGGATACGAGCAGAACGGCACTGAGATCATTCAGAAGGCCATTTTCGACGAGGAATACAAGCAGATGGTGATAGTCAGGGACATCGAGTTGTACTCGATGTGCGAGCATCACATGTGCCCCTTCATCGGCAAGGCTCACGTAGCATATATCCCGAACGGCAAGATCACCGGCCTGAGCAAGATCGCGCGCGTCGTGGAGACCTACGCCCGCAGGCTGCAGGTCCAGGAGCGCCTGACAGTCCAGATCCGCAACTGCATCGAAGAGTCGCTTCATCCTCTCGGAGTCGCAGTGGTCATCGAGGCGCAGCACACCTGCATGTCCATGCGCGGAGTGCAGAAGTCCAACGCCATCACGACGACATCAGCATTCTCCGGAATCTTCTTAAGTTCGGCAAGGACGAGGAATGAATTCCTCAACCTGATTGACAGGAAATAAAAAGAAACGGGGCCTCGGTTGAGGCCCCGTTTCTTATTTCAAGAATGCATCCCTGACGACTTTCTCGCTTCGGGCGATGAAGTCGCTCAGGGCCTTGCCCTTGAGCATGCCGTTGGCAAGAAGGGCCAGGTCGGCAATCTGATGGAGCATCTCGTTGGAGCGGGCGAAGGTCTCGACATCGGCCTTGTGGGCGTGGCGGACGTCGTCGCGCGCCTGACGGGCGGCTTCCTTCTCCGCATCGGAGGCGTCCTTCGGAGCCTCCGGCGGAAGCTCGCCCTGCGGCGCGACGCCTTCCTGCTTCGCAGCCATGATCTGCGCCACGAGCGGATTGTCCATGTTCACCGTGATGTTGTATGACTTGGGCATTTCGCCATAGAAGTTAATGCCTCCTCCAAGGGCGCTCATTTCGCGATAGCGGCGCATGAATTCGCTCTGGGTGATAAGGATAGGCGCGGCGTCCTCGCCGAGATTGTCGCCGATCACGTAATACTCGTTCTCGGACGGCAGGACGGCCTTGAACATGTTCTCGAGGTCATAGCGCTCATCCTCCTTCATCTCGAGCTTCACGCGGTCCTCCTTCGGGATCAGGTTGGTCACGGAATCGGAATCCACGCGTGCGAACCGGGTGTTCTCCACCTTGCTCTCGAGCAGGTTCACGAAGTGCGAGTCGAGCTCGCAGTCCATCAGCAGCACATCATAACCCTGGGCCTTTGCACCCTCGATGAAAGGATACTGGGCCTCGACATCTGTGGCATAGAGGTAGACGACCTTCTTGTCCTTGTCGGTCTGCTGGGGTTCGATCGCGGTACGGTACTCGTCCAGGCTGAAATATTTTCCGTCGGTATTCTTCAGCAGGGCGAATTTGAGCGCGCGCTCGCAGAACTTCTCGTCCGTCAGCATGCCGTACTCGATGAAGAGCTTGAGGTTGTCCCACTTGCTCTCGAGGGCCTGGCGCTCGTTCTTGAAGATATCCTCGAGCCTGTCGGCAACCTTCTTGGTGATGTATGTGGATATCTTCTTGACATTGGCGTCGCTCTGGAGATAGCTTCTGGACACGTTCAGGGGGATGTCAGGAGAATCAATCACACCGTGAAGTAGTGTAAGGAAGTCCGGGACAATGTTGTCGACATGGTCGGTCACGAACATCTGGTTGCAGTAGAGCTGGATCTTGTGCTTGTCGATGGCCATCCTCTCCTTGATCTTCGGGAAATAAAGCACGCCGGTGAGGTTGAAAGGATAATCCACGTTGAGGTGGATATGGAACATCGGATCCTCCTCCATCGGGTACAGGGCCTTGTAGAAAGCCATGTAATCCTCTTCCTTGAGGCTGGACGGAGCCTTGGTCCAGATGGGTTCGATCTTGTTGACGACATTGTCCTTGTCGGTGTCGACATACTTGCCGTCCTTCCACTCCTGCTCCTTGCCGAACACGATCGGGACGGGCATGAACTTGCAGTACTTGTTCAGAAGCTGCTGGATGCGGCCCTTCGCGGCGAACTCCTCTGAATCCTTGTCGAGATAAAGGGTGATGACGGTTCCGCGATCCGGCTTGTCACACTCCTCCATCGTATACTCCGGACTGCCGTCGCAGGTCCATTTGACGCCCTTGGCGCCTTCCTGCCAGCTCAGCGACTCGATGGTGACCTTCTCGGACACCATGAAAGCCGAATAGAATCCGAGGCCGAAATGGCCGATGATGTTGCCTATCTGGTCCTTGTATTTTTCAAGGAACTCCCCTGCCGAAGAGAATGCGATCTGGTTGATATACTTGTCAACCTCGTCGGCAGTCATGCCGATACCCTCATCGATGATCTTCAGGTTTTTTTTCTTCTCGTCGAGCTCGATGCTGACCTTGAGGTCTCCGACCTCGTCCTTGGCATCGCCGCTGAGGGCCAGGGCCTTCATCTTCTGCGTGGCATCAACGGCATTCGCCACCAGCTCGCGCAGGAATATCTCGTGGTCCGAATAAAGGAACTGCTTGATGACCGGGAAAATATTCTCGGTAGTCACTCCGATTTTACCTTTGTTTTCCATATCGTTGTTGTTTTATTGACAAAAAAGTGCGCCGCCATCATGGCGACGCACAAACATAAGTCAAATTGCGTTCCAGTCCGCACGGACTGACGAAATGTCAGTCACTACTTGTACAGGAAGCGCTTGATGCTCATCTTGGGAGTCTTCTCGAAAGGAACGGGGACGACCTCGACCTTGGCTAACTGGCTGTAAACCGGAAGTTTGCGGTTGGCTGCGATACGGATGGTCTCAGGCACGTCGGAGACGGCTTCGGCATCCAGCCCAGCCTTCTTCATGGCATCCTCATCGAGATAGACCATTGCCACTAGCTTGGAGGCACGGTCAACCACAACGGACTCCACAACGAAGTCCTGATTGTTGACCACGGCCTCAACCTCCTCGGGATAGATGTTCTGGCCGTTGGAGGAAAGGATCATGCTCTTGGAGCGGCCCTTGATGAAGATGTTGCCATCGGCGTCCATCACGCCCAGGTCGCCGGTACGCAGGAAGCCGTCTTCAGTGAAGGCGCCTGCGGAAGCCTCTGGATTCTTGAAATATCCGAGGCAGATGTTGCGGCCCTTGGCCTGGATCTCACCGGCGATGTTCTGCGGATCCTCAGAGTCGATGCGGACCTCGGCGCAGGTGACAGGCTTGCCGCAGGAACCCTTGACGAAACGCGCCGGGTCCTCATAGGCAAGCAACGGGCAGGCCTCTGTCATACCATAACCGACCGTATAGCGCAGCTTGATCTTGCGGAAAAGATCCTCGACCTCGGGATTGAGCGGCGCGCCGCCCATGATATAGTGGCCGCAACGGCCGCCGAAAGCAGCGTCCAGGCCCTCGCGCATTTTCTTGTATATGATTCCCCGCAGGCCGGGAATCTTGGTTGCGGCCTTGATTGCGGGCTTCTGCAACATGGGCTTGAGAGAGGACTTATAGACCTTCTCCATCACCAGCGGCACGGTGACGATCATGTAGGGACGCACGTCTTTCATGGCCTTGAGCAGCAGGCTGGGCGAAGGTGTCTTGCCGAGGAAATAGATGGTGACACCCGAGCAGAGGGGATAAGTCAGCTCGAAAGCAAGGCCGTACATATGGGCCATAGGCAGCATGGACACAAGCGTATCCTCCGGAGTGGCCTTGACATTGGTCTGGGCGTACTCAACTGTGGCGGTGAAGCTGTCGTACTTCAGCATCACGCCCTTCGGGGCGCTGGTCGTACCGGAGGTATAGTTGATGATGGCCAGATCGTCGGCATTGTCCGTAGGATAGACGACGTCGTCACGGGAGAAGCCGAAGGGATACTTGGCAGCGAAAGATGCCTCAAGTCCGGCGAAAGCCTTCTCCATGAGGCCGTCGGAAGAGAACAGTACCGTGAAATCCTGCACGTTGATGACACTCTTGACAAGGGGCATCTTCGTGACATCCAGCTTGGTCCATATGTCCCCGTCCACGAAGAAAGCGATGCTTTCAGAGTGGTCCACCAGATGGTTGATGCTGTCGGGATGGAAATCGCAGAGAATGGGAACCGCCACGGCGCCGTAAGTGTTGATGGCGAAGAAAGAAACGGCCCAGCGGGCGGTATTCTTGGCGCAAATGGCTACTTTATCGCCCTTTCGGATGCCGGACTGTTCGAAAAGTATGTGGAATTTCTCTATATTTGCAGCCAGGTCGCTGAAGGTGAAGGACTCGCCGTTGTAGTTGCAGAGCGCTTTCTTGTCCCAGCACCCTTTTACTGTCTCCTGGAGTTTCCAGAGATAATGCTTGCTCAGGTAGTTCGTATCCATGTGATAAAGGTTTAGTTTTGCGCTAAGATAAAAACTTCACGCGTACTATCTGAAATAATGTGGCGGAATTGCCGTATTTATGGTGAAATCAGACATAGAATAATGAGAAGGAAACCCATCATCGCGCTTATCTACGACTTCGACGGCACGCTGTCGCCGGGCAACATGCAGGAATTCGGATTCATCCAGGCCGTAGGACAGACTCCGGAGGAGTTCTGGACCAAGAGCGACAGCATCGCCCGCGGCCAGGATGCCAGCAACATCCTCGCGTACATGAAGCTTATGTTCGACGAAGCGAAGAAGAACAACATCCCCCTTCGACGCAAGGAGTTCAAGGAGTTCGGCAAGCATATCGAACTCTACGAAGGCGTCCGCGGCTGGTTCAAGCTGATCAACGAATACGGTGAAGCGCACGGCGTCAAGATCGAGCATTACATCAATTCCTCCGGCCTGAAGGAAATCATCGAGGGCTCCCCTATCGCCAATGAGTTCAAGCACATTTTTGCCGGAACCTTCATCTATGATGAGAACGGCGAGGCGGAATGGCCAGGCATCGCCGTGGACTACACCGCCAAGACCCAGTTCCTGTTCAAGATCAGCAAGGGCATCTTCAGCTCCCGCGACAACAAGATGGTCAATTCGAGCATCGCGGATGACAAGAAACGCATCCCGTTCAGCCATATGATATACTTCGGGGACGGGGACACCGACGTGCCCTGCATGAAGATTGTCAACATGTTCGGAGGCAACTCCATCGCCGTCTTCAATCCCAGCAACGAGCGCAAGCGTTCCAGCACGCAGAAGCTGCTGCGCCAAGGACGCGTGAAGTTCATAACCCCCGCCGTCTACACCAAGGACAGCCGCACCTACCGCATCGTCTGCACCATCATCGACAAGATAAAGGCCGAGAACGACCTGGAGTTCCTCTCAAAATACCAGTAGCCGCTGCAACGCCGGCTGCATTTTTCGCATCTTTTATACGCAGGATTCCTGCTTTGCCGGAGTTATATAGGCACAAAGAATGCGAAAAGTGAACGTTTTCATAAGACATCTCATTGCATTTGCGGCGGTTTTGCTTGCCGCAACCGCCGCCATGGCGCAGAACAAGTCCGAACTCCCGTACCGTTATGAGTTCGGAGTCAGCTTCAGCGCGCATCCGGAGCTCGCCTGCGACTATTACAAGAAAGGAGCTTTCATCATAGGCGACGTTTCTCCGCATGAGGACCGTCAGGACGATTACCTTGCCTATCTCTACGGAGACCACCGCAGCTACATGTACTCCACCGGCAGCATCAATTTCGAGGGCTCCATTTACCTTAAACCCTGGCTGATCCAGTCCTTCAACGTCGGCTTCGTCCAAATGTGGAGTTCCCGCATTGACAATATGACCGGCGAGAGGTCGGGAAGCGATTACGGTATGGGGATCACGCTCCTGCCTGAGCTCAAGCTGATCACCAACCGCCGGCATGCCTTCCGGGTATTCTGTTCGTTCGCCCTCGGTACGGGATTATATATGGGCAGCGGCTTCGGCAATATGCGCCGCTATGACAGGTTTTCCTCGGCCATTCACCAGCGGCTCGAGTTCGAATGGGTGCCCCTCGGGATAATGATAGGCCGCAAGTGTTATTTCTATGCCAATGCCGGTCTCGGCACCGCATACGTTGGCGGTCGTGCAGGTGTGGCATACAGGTTTTAAGCAGCAAGATTTACAATGAAACGATCGATTATATACCTCATTTTCCTGGCGGTGGCCCTTTCATCCGCATCCTGCGTCGTCCAGGACGAAGCAGCCAATCCCTACATGCTCTACGGGCCACGCGATTTCGCAGACGCTACCTGCAAGTACATCCTCGAGTCGGCGGTCAACGCCCTGGAGCAGAAGGTCGACAATGAGAATGTCTTCAAGGACGGTCCCGTAACGGTATATGACCAGTACTACAATACCGTCATCAGCATCAACAAAATGGAAGGTGCGGACAGCACCTGGGTCATCACGGACGCGATACCGGAGGAAGGAGGCACCCGTTATCACGCCTATTGTTTCAATCCCGCAAGACTGCATTACACACTGTACATGAAACTCCTGGAACAGACTGAAGACAACGGATTCCACAGCTGGAATGCAGTTTTCACAGGAGAATACGACGAGGGTGACGGCTTCACAGCGAGTTATAAGACTTTGTACGATGGCATCAGGATGTTCTGGAAGAAATCCCAGTGGAACGACACCGTTCAGTTCAGCCTGACCGGAGACGGCAGCTGTGCAATCGACATATTTAAGGACGGAACTCCCGTCGAAACGACCTACTTTCATTACCGGAGATAACTGTAAAGGAGAAAAATCCGTATATTTGTGTCTTCCATTTTTTGAGAGACACGGATGAAGTTCAGGATACAGTCGCCCTTCAAACCCTCCGGAGACCAGCCGGAGGCCATCGACCAGCTCTGCTCGGCCCTCAATGACGGCGTTACGGACGTCACGCTGCTCGGCGTCACGGGCTCCGGCAAGACTTTCACGATGGCCAACGTCATCGAGCGTCTCCAGCGTCCCACCCTCATCCTCAGCCACAACAAAACGCTTGCGGCCCAGCTCTACGGTGAGTTCAAGTCGTTCTTCCCCGACAACGCCGTCGAGTATTTCGTATCATATTACGACTATTACCAGCCGGAGGCGTATCTCCCGAGCAGCGACACCTACATCGAGAAGGACCTCAGCATCAATGACCAGATAGAGAAGCTGCGCCTGAGCGCCGCCAGCGCCCTGCTGAGCGGGCGGCGCGACGTCATCGTCATCTCCAGTGTATCCTGCCTTTACGGAATTGGCAATCCTGACGATTTCCACGAGCAGACGGTAGTGGTCAGGAAAGGTGAGCAGCGCAGCCTCACACGGCTGCTGTACCAGCTCGTTGATGCCCTGTATTCCCGCACCG
>JBGUGW010000023.1:0-7751 GCA_045111695.1 Candidatus Cryptobacteroides sp.
TAGACCTTCAGCACCGATATGTCGTGGCGGTTCACCGCCACCTTGAGGGCGTCCTCATAACGCGGCTTGCCCTCGGAATCCACGTCCAGCATGTCGCTGAGCACGAACGCCGTGCATTTCTTCTTCATGGCGTTGGTAAGGAAGCGGAGCGCGCCGGAGAGGTCCGTGCCGTTGGATGTCGGACGGAGGCTGATGATCTCGCGGATGATATGGAGGAGGTGGCTGCGGCCCTTCTTGGGAGGGATGAACTCCTCCACCCGGTCACTGAAGAAGAGGGCGCCGACCTTGTCGTTGTTGAGTATGGCCGAGAATGCCAGCACGGCCGCCACTTCCGCAGTCAGGTCGCGCTTGGTCATGGTGTCAGTTCCGAACAGGCCCGAGCGGCTGACATCGATCAGGAGCATCACGGTGAGCTCGCGCTCCTCCTCGAAGACCTTGACATAGGGTGCACGGAGGCGCGCGGTGACGTTCCAGTCCATGTTTCGGACGTCGTCACCGTACTGGTACTCGCGCACCTCGCTGAAAGCCATGCCCCGGCCCTTGTAGGCGGAGTGATACTCGCCCGCAAAGACCTGGTGGCTCAGGGCCCTGGTCCTGATCTCGATTTTCCTGACCTTCTTCAGGAGGTCTGTCGTCTGGGAAGACTCCATTACGGCACTATCACGGCATTGATGACCTGGGAGACGATCTCCTCGGTCGTAACGTTCTCGGCCTCAGCCTCGTATGTAAGTCCGATGCGGTGGCGGAGCACCTCGGGGCATACAGCACGCACATCCTCAGGAATGACGTAGCCGCGGCGCTTGATGAAAGCGTAGGCCTTGGCGGCCAGCGCAAGCGAGATGCTGGCGCGCGGCGAGGCTCCGTACGAGACGAGGTCCTTGAGGTTGGCAAGATTGTATTCACCGGGAGTACGGGTGGCGTAGACGATATCCACGATGTAGCGCTCGATCTTCTCGTCCATGTAGACGTCGCGGACGACCTCGCGGGCGCGGATGATGTCCTCGGGGCTCACGACGGGACTGGCCTTGGGGAACTCGCCGGAATTGTTCATCCTGACTATCAGGCGCTCCTCCTCCTTCTTGGGATAGTCCACGACGACCTTGAGCATGAAACGGTCGACCTGGGCCTCGGGGAGAGGATAGGTGCCTTCCTGCTCGATGGGGTTCTGCGTAGCCATCACGAGGAAGGGCTCCGGAAGTTTGAAGGTCTCGTCGCCGAGGGTTACCTGCTTCTCCTGCATGGCCTCGAGCAGGGCCGATTGGACCTTCGCCGGAGAACGGTTGATCTCATCCGCAAGGATGAAATTGGCGAAGACGGGGCCCTTGCGGACCTCGAAGCGCTCGTTCTTCTGCGAATAGATGAGCGTACCCGTCACGTCAGCGGGCAGGAGGTCAGGAGTGAACTGGATGCGGCTGAACTTGGCGTTGACAGCCTGGGACAAAGTGTTGATGGCCAATGTCTTGGCAAGTCCGGGGACACCCTCGAGGAGGATGTGTCCACCGGCCAGCAGGCCTATGAAGAGATTCTCCACGAGGTGCTTCTGGCCGACTATGACCTTGCCCATCTCCAGGGAGAGAAGGTCCACGAATGCGCTCTCTTTCTGGATGCGTTCATTGAGCTCTTTGATGTTTACACTTTCCATTCTATCGTTTTTTTAATACTTTTGCATCTGTATGCGCTACTTCATCAAGCTTTCGTACGACGGGGCGGAGTTCTGCGGTTGGCAACTCCAGCCCAACGCCCTGACAGTCCAGGAGTGTCTCGAGACGACTCTCTCGACGCTCCTCAAGGAACGGGTGCAGGTCGTCGGAGCCGGCCGTACCGACTCGAAAGTCAATGCCATAGGCTATGTGGCGCATTTTGACTATGACAAAGTCATAGACACGACCGCTTTCGGCTACAAATTAAATGCCATTTTGCCACGCGGCATCGTCATCCACTCGATCGGAGTAGTGGAGGACGACCTCCACGCAAGGTTCAGCGCAACGCGACGCGAATATACATATTTTCTGCACAGGACGAAAGACCCGTTCATCGAAAACCGCTCATATTTCTGCAGTTGGGAGCTGGATGTCGACGCGATGAACGAGGCCGCCGCACTGCTTCTCGGGACGCACGACTTCCGCTGTTTCGAGAAAGCCGGCAGCGACAACCGCACCTCCATCTGTACCGTCACGGAAGCCTTCTGGACGCCATATATCCCTGACCATGTGACCATTATGGGCTTCGCCCCCGCTTGCCATCGTCCCGACACGGCAGACGGCGGTCCGCAGTACCTGTATTTCCGCATCGCGGCCGACAGGTTCCTGCGGAACATGGTGCGGGCCATTGTCGGCTCGCTGCTCGAGGTCGGCCGCGGCCGCCGCAGCGTCGCCGACTTCGCCGCCCTCATCCTCCCGCCCGATTTCTCGCAGCCTGACAGCGCGGACGGTCTGCCGTCCCAAGACCGCCGTCTGGTAGCGGATGACGGCACGCCGTTCCGCTCCATGGCCGGCGAGTCCGTCCCGGGCCACGCCCTTTTCCTCTCCCGCGTCGAATACTGAACTGCAGGAGAGTTTTTTTCTTTTAGAAAAAAGGGCGGAAATTGGGCCTATTCCGTTTTTTTAATTATTTTTGCAAATTGAAATAATATGGGGTTTTCAGGCTTAATTGTTGCAGGGCTAAGGAGGGTCTCTCCGGCCCTGGCATGACAAGCCGGAAGCCACATGAAGGAAATCAATAATTACACGATATGTTTTTCAACATCCTCCAAACCGAAATCGATTCCATGGCCGCTGCGGCGATGGAGCAGATCGCCAATGCCGGCGATGCCGTGACCGCGGCGGAAGTCGTCCCCCAGCAGCAGGTCATGTCCTATTCACTTATTGAAATGGCTTCCAAGGGAGGCTGGCTCATGCTCGTCCTCCTCGCCCTTTCCATCATTGCCATCTACATCTTCGGAAAGAAGTGGTGGATGATCCGCCAGGCCAACAAGATCGGAAAGAACTTCATGAACGACATCCGCGACTACATCCACGAGGGCAAGATCAAGTCAGCCATCACCCTCTGCGAGAAATACGACTCCCCTATCGCCCGTCTGGTGGAGAAGGGCATCGAGCGCATCGGACGTCCCCTCACCGACATCCAGGCCGCGGTCGAGAACACCGCCAACGTAGAGGTGGCACGCCTTGAGAAGGGCCTGTCCTTTCTCGCCACCGTGGCGGGAGGCGCCCCGATGATCGGATTCCTCGGAACCGTCATCGGTATGATCCAGGCCTTCTTCAACATGTCGCAGGCCGGCAACAACATCGACATCACCCTGCTCTCGAGCGGTATCTACACCGCCATGGTCACCACCGTCGGCGGTCTCATCGTCGGTATTCTCGCATACTTCGGATACAACTACCTGTCCTCCAGCATAAACAGCCTCGTCTTCAAGATGGAGAGCGCCACGATCGACTTCATGGACCTCCTCCACGAGCCTGCCGGAGAGGACGAATAAGCGTCATCGGTTATGGCTATCAAGAGAACCACGAAGGTACTGTCGGAAATGTCGATGTCGTCCATGACCGACATCGTGTTCCTGCTGCTCATCTTCTTCCTCGTGACCTCGACGCTCGTGAACCCGAACGCCCTCAAGCTCCTCCTTCCGAAGAGCACGGGGCAGGTCTCTGCCAAGGCCACGGTAAGTGTCTCCATCAAGGACTGGGGTGATGACATATACACATACCACATCAACGGCAACGAGCAGCCCGTCAGCTACGAGCAGGCCGAAGACGAGATAGTGGGACTTCTCCAGAGCGAGGAGGACCCGACTTTCTCCATCTACTCCGACGAGACCGTCCCGGTCAAGGAGATCGTCGCCATGATGAACATCGCGAAAAGGAACCATTACAAAGTGATCCTGGCCACGCAGCCGGAATAATGTCATGAAAGAGTATATCCGCGAAAGGGAGAAACAGGAGAAGACCTCCAGGATGATAGGCGCAGCGCTGTCGCTGGGCATCACCCTGTGCGCGATCCTTTTCTGCTCCTTCACGGGGTTCAGGTACCTGTATCCTCCTCCGCAGGAAAACACTTTCGTGATCGATTTCACGGAGGAGATCGAAACCGTCACCCAGCATCGTGACGGCAACCAGCCCCAGGCCGAGGAGATAGACCTCACCAGGCCCATAGAGCTGGTGCAGAGGAGCGAGTCGCCTTACGAGGCGCACACCTCGCAGAATCTCACCCCCGCCACTGCGCCGGACCCGCACGGTGATGTCGAGGTCCCCGTTCCTCCAGAGGAGCCCAAGCTCGACCCGCGCGCAGCGTTTCCGGGCATGGCGAAGAAGGATACAAGCCTCACCGCCCCGCATTCTGCCGAGGAGGCCTCCGGCACTTTCAAGGCCGGCCAGCCTGACGGTAATACCGACAAGGGGCAGACAACAGGCGCGCCCAACGCGCACCTCAAGGGCCGCAATGTCGTGGGTACATTGCCCAGGCCCGCATACAAAGTCCAGGAAAGCGGTATCGTCGTGGTGACGATATGGGTGGACAATTACGGAAACGTCACGAAGGCCCAGGCGGGAGCCGAAGGCACCACCGTGACCAGCACGGAGCTTTGGACCGCGGCGAGGAACGCCGCCATGAAGGCCCATTTCAACCAGAAGGCAGACGCTCCGGCTTTGCAGCAAGGTACTATAACCTACATATTTACATTGAAGTAGTGGTGTGAACCACGAAGGATTATCTTAAAATTGCCGGAAAGGCACAAGAAAAATGGAAGACAACAAGAATGGCGGCTATTCTGCAGAAGGCAGGAAGCTCAGGCCCAGAAAGAAAGTTTCTTTCGAGAACAGCGAAAGAAAGAGTGACTACGGTCACAGGAATGAAAACGGAGAACGCCGGAATTATGAAGGAGGCGAACGCCGCAGTTACAACAAGCCCTACGGAGAGCGCAGAAGCTACGGAGAAGGCGGTGAACACCGTCCTTACGGACAGCGCCAGGGCGGCTACAATGACAGGAACAACGGCGAGCGCCGTCCTTACGGCAGCTCGGAGAGACGTCCCTACAACAGCGAACGCAGGCCTTACGGCGAGCACAGGAGCTACGGCGAAGGCGGCGAGCGCAGGACATACAGCAAACCTTACGGCGAGCACAGGAGCTATGGCGAGGGCGGCGAGCACAGGGCTTATAACAAGCCTTACGGCGAGCGCAAAAGCTATGGCGAGGGCGGCGAGCACAGGGCTTACAACAAGCCTTACGGCGAGCGCAGGAGCTATGGCGAGGATGGCGGAAGGCGCCCCTACAACGGCGCGGGCCGCAAGCCGTACGGCGCCCAGCAGGGCCCCAAGCCGGCCCGCGGCAAAGGCGGCCGCAAGAAGTTCGAGCCCCAGTTCGACGAGAGCCCTGATTCCGGCATCTACCGCATGATCGAGCGCAGGCCCAACATCGACGCTACACAGTACTCCGACAACGATTACGTAAAGACCCCCATCCAGAACGAGATCCGCCTCAACAAGTTCATCGCCAATTCCGGCGTATGTTCCAGGCGCGAGGCCGACACCCTCATCCAGGCCGGTGTCGTCACCGTCAACGGTGAGGTCGTCACCGAGCTCGGTACCAAAGTCAACGTCCTGAACGACGACGTCCGTTTCAACGGCGAGCGCCTCAGGGGCGAGGAGAAGGTCTACATCGTCATGAACAAGCCCAAGGGCTATGTCACCACCTCCAGCGACCCCCATGCCGGCAAGACCGTCATGGACCTGCTGAAAGGCTGTGACACGCGCGTGTTCCCCGTCGGCCGCCTCGACAAGGCCACGACGGGCGTGCTGATGTTCACCAACGACGGAGAGATCGCCGAAAGGCTAACCCACCCCTCATACGACAAGAAGAAGATCTACCAGGTGATCCTCGACAGGGAGCTTTCCCAGGAGGATTACGACAAGGTGCTTTCCGGCATCGAGCTCAGCGATGGAGAAGTCTCCGCCGATGAACTCGAGTACATCGACGCCACCGACCACAGGAGGCTCGGCATCGAGATCCACTCCGGCAAGAACCGCATCGTCCGCAGGATCTTCGAGTCCCTCGGCTACACGGTCAAGGCCCTTGACAGGGTGTATTTCGCAGGACTCACCAAGAAGGGTCTCAACAAGGGCGAATGGCGTTACCTCACCGAGGGCGAGGTGAACATCCTTAAGATGGGTGCCTATGTCTAGTCACAGGTCCGGGTTCGTCAACATCATAGGAAATCCAAACGTCGGCAAGTCCACGCTGATGAATGCGATGGTCGGCGAGAAGCTCTCCATCGTCACGGCGAAGGCCCAGACCACCCGTCACCGCATCATGGGCATCGTGAACGGGGAGGATTACCAAATTGTGTATTCCGACACGCCCGGCATCCTGAAGCCCAACTACCGCCTCCAGAAGAACATGATGAACTTCGTGGACGCCGCCATCGGCGACGCGGACATCATCCTGTATGTGACTGACACTGTAGAGACTGCGGACAAGAACGCCGATTACGTAGCCAAGCTCCAGAGGCTCGAATGCCCCGTCATCGTAGTCATCAACAAGATCGACCTCAGCGACCAGCAGAAGGTCGTCGAGTTGATGGACTACTGGCACGGGCAGCTGCCCAAGGCCGACATCATACCCGCCTCCGCCAAGGAGCGCTTCAACCTTGAAAGCATCTTCGACAAGGTCGTGGAGAAGCTCCCGCTCAGCCCTCCGTGGTACGACAAGGATACTTTCACCGACCGCAACCTGCGTTTCTTCGCGCAGGAGATCATTCGGGAGAAGATCCTGCTGAACTACAGCCAGGAGATCCCGTACTGCTGCGAAGTCGAGGTGGAGTCCTTCAAGGAAGGCGAGGAGAGGTACGAGATCGGTGCGGTCATCTACGTGATGCGCGATTCGCAGAAGGGTATCATCATAGGCAAGAAGGGCGCCGCCCTGAAGAAAGTGGGCACCGAGGCCCGCATCGACATGGAGGACTTCTTCCAGAAGAAAGTCTTCCTGTCCCTGTACGTAAAAGTGGATCCGGACTGGCGCGAGAGCCGCAGGGAGCTCCGCCGTTTCGGTTACGAAGAATGATAAACGGCGCGTGGAAGCGCGCCCGGAGGTTTTTATGAGCGAAGAATACAACGAAGAGATCATGGACTCCCAGGAGTCCTTCGAGGAAGGAGAGGAGATGGTGGACGAGTCCGCCGTCCCGTCGGGAAGGTTCGACAAGCTTCTCGGCCACGACAGCCGCAAGTTCAAGCTTTCGGGAATGTTCAAGGACTGGTTCCTTGACTATTCGTCCTACGTCATCCTGCAGAGGGCCGTCCCGCACATCGTGGACGGTCTCAAGCCGGTACAGCGCAGAGTGCTGCACGCCATGTACAAGATGGACGACGGCGCCTACACCAAGGTCGCCAACATAGTGGGACAGGCCATGCAGTACCATCCGCACGGAGACGCCTCCATCCTCGGAGCCCTCGTGCAGATAGGCCAGAAGGGCTATGCCGTGGACTGCCAGGGAAACTGGGGTAACATCCTCACCGGCGACTCCAACGCTGCTCCCCGATACATCGAGGCGCGCCTCAGCAAGTTCGCCAAGGAGGTGATCTTCGACCCGAAGGTCACCAACTGGATGACTTCCTACGACGGACGCAACCAGGAGCCGACGGAGCTGCCCGTCCGCTTCCCGCTCCTGCTTGCACAGGGTACCGAGGGCATCGCCGTCGGCATGGCCTCCAAGATCCTTCCGCACAACTTCAACGAGCTACTGGACGCTTCCATAGCC
>JBGUGW010000024.1:0-3650 GCA_045111695.1 Candidatus Cryptobacteroides sp.
ATTGACCGTACCCATGCTGAGGAGCTTGCGATCGCGTCCTCCGGGAATGCTGTAGGTCATGCCCTCGGAGAAGATATCGGAAGGAGCCGCTTCGCAGCGCATCTGGGAGAGCTTTGCTCCATAACGCCTCAGAAGGAGCTCGACATAGCCCTTGAGCTGGAAATAGTCGCTCTTGCCCGGCTCGTTGCGCCAGGACTTGTCCGGGGTGCCGGTGATGAAGAGCGCGAAGCAGGCATGCTCCTCGTAGCCGGCGAGGGTGGTGCCCTCCGTCTCCGGCCTGCGGGCATAGACCGAGCCGTATTCGAAGAACTTCATCGAAGATGTCTGGCGGTTGGCGTTGTAGGCCACCACCTCAAGCCCTTCGAGCAGGAGGGTCTGGCGCATGACGTTGAGGTCCTGGCTCAGCGGATTGACCACGCGGGCGCATGCCGCTGCCGGGAAGGTCTCAAGCTTGTCATAATACTCACCCTTGGTGAGGGAGTTGTTCATGGTCTCGACGAAGCCGTTGGCTGCCAGGAAGTTGGAGATGGAGTTGCGGACTGCCTCGGGGTCCGGTGACGGCGAGGCGTTGACCGACATCTTCATGTGTTGCGGCAGGTCGATATTGTTGTAGCCATAGATGCGGAGTATCTCCTCCACGACATCGCATTCACGGGTGACGTCGACCATGTAGGTCGGAGCAGCCACGACTGCTCCGCTGGCGGTCTTCTCCACGAACTCATAGTTCAAGTACTCAAGAATACGCTCGATGGTGTCAGTACCGATCTCCTTGCCGATGAAGCGCTGGATGCGGCCGTAGTCCAGATCGATGCGCTTGCGCTCAATCCTTTCAGGATAGACCTCCTGGACCTTTCCGACGATCTCGCCGCCGGCGAGCTCACGGATGAGGAGGGCGGCGCGCCTGAGGGCGAAAGGAACGGCCTCAGGGTCGGCGCCGCGCTCGTAACGGAACGAGGCGTCGGTCTGGAGGGTCTGGCTCTTGGCGGTCTTGCGGATGGAGCCGGGATCGAAATAGGCGCTCTCGATAAACACATCGGTGGTGGACTCTGTCACGCCGGAATCCTCGCCGCCGAACACGCCCGCGATGCACATGGGGCCGTCGGCATTGGCGATGACCATGTCACGGTCGCAAAGCTTGCGGTCGAGGCCGTCAAGCGTGCGGATGGGTTCATCCTTGAAGGCCCTGCGGACAATGACCTTGCCGCCGGCAATCTTGGCAGCGTCGAAGGTATGCAGGGGCTGTCCAATCTCGAAAAGTATGAAATTGGAGATGTCGACGACATTGTTGATGGGGTTGTGGCCGATGGAGATGAGCTTCTTCTGGAGCCATTCCGGGGACGGACCGACCTTGACTCCCTTGACCGTGATGCCGGTATAACGGGGAGCACCCTCGGAGTCAAGCACCTCTACGGGGATGCCCTCCCCTTCGCCCTCGCGGAAAGAGGAGACGTCGGGCATGTGGAACTTGCAAGGGATATCGTTGAGCCGCAGCCATGCATAGAGGTCGCGGGCGACGCCGATGTGCGACGCTGCATCCACGCGGTTGGCGGTGATCTCATACTCGATCACGGCCTCGGTCTTGAGGTGCAGGTAGTCCTTGGCGGGGGTGCCGACGACGGCATCGGGCTCGAGCACCATGATGCCGGAATGGTCTTCGCCGATGCCGAGTTCGTCGGCCGCGCAGATCATGCCGAAAGACTCGACGCCGCGGATCTTGGATTTCTTAATCTTGAAATCGCCGGGCAGGACGGTGCCGAGGGTCGCGAAGAGGACTTTCTGGCCGGCAGCGACGTTGGGAGCGCCGCAGACCACGGTGACAGGCTCACCGTCACCTGCATCCACCTTGGTGACATGGAGATGGTCGGAATCCGGATGCGGCTCGCATTCGAGCACTTCGGCAACCACTACTCCGGCGAGTCCGCCGGGAATCTCTTCCTGTTCTTCGACCGAATCCACCTCGATGCCTATCGAGGTGATAGCATCCGCCACCTGGGCGGGAGTGAGATCGAACTCAAGATAGTCCTTGAGCCAATTGTAAGACAGCTTCATATCGTTTTCGTATGTTTATTTCTTCAAATCTTCAGGAGTAAAGAGGGATGTGACAAACTCCTTGCGGTCGAAGACCTTGAGGTCATCGATGCCCTCGCCTATGCCGATGAACTTGATCGGAATGCGGAACTGGTCCACAATGCCGATGACGACGCCTCCCTTGGCTGAGCCGTCGAGTTTGGTGACGGCCAGGGAGGTCACGTCCGTAGCACGGGAGAACTCCTTGGCCTGCTGGAACGCGTTCTGTCCGGTGGAGCCGTCCAGGACGAGAAGCACGTCATGCGGGGCATCGGGGATGACCTTGCGCATGACATTGCGGATCTTGGTGAGCTCGTTCATCAGGTCGATGCGGTTGTGCAGGCGGCCGGCGGTGTCGATGATGGCGACGTCAGCCCCGCGGGCAACGGCGGCCTTGACAGTGTCAAAGGCCACGGAAGCCGGGTCGGAGCCCATGCTCTGCCGGACGATGTCCGCGCCGGCCCTGTCGGCCCAGACCTGCAGCTGGTCCACGGCGGCCGCGCGGAAAGTGTCGGCAGCGCCTAGGATGACTTTCTTGCCCTGGTCACGGAGCATGGACGCGAGCTTGCCGATGGTGGTGGTCTTGCCCACTCCGTTGACACCGACGACCATGATCACATAGGGCTTGTGCGAGAAATCGAAAGGAACCACTTCTTCCGTTCCGTCCAGGTCTATGAGCTTCGATATCTCGTCACGGAGAAGTGCCACGAGCTCATCGAAGGACATGTATTTGTCCTTCTCCACGCGCTCCTCCAGCCGGTCGATGACCTTGAGGGTGGTATCCACCCCCATGTCGGACGAAACGAGGGCTTCCTCGATGGCGTCGAGGACGTCGTCATCCACCCGCGAACGGCCCATGACAGCCCTGGAAAGCTTCTGGAAGAAGCTCTGCTTAGTCTTTTCTGTACCTTTGTCGAAAATACCCATGGCACGATTCCTTTAATTTACAAATATAATCAAAAACGATGAACTAAAAAAAGGACGGAGCCCAAATCGGACCCCGTCCCTAAATAAATCGGAACCGGAGATTACTTCTTGTCGAAATACTCCTTGACCTTGGACTCCTCCACGAGGTGCTCGGTGAAGACATAAGCACCGGTCTTGGGGGACTTGTCCATGCGGATGCACTTGACCATGCTCTTAGCACCGGCCTTGGCAGCAAACGTTGCGACGGCTTTCTTTGCCATAGTTTAATCTCCTATCAATTATTTGATTTCACGATGAACAGTGACCTTCTTGAGGAAAGGATTGTATTTCTTACGCTCCAGACGCTCGGGGGTGTTCTTCTTGTTCTTGGTAGTAATGTACCTGGACATTCCAGGGACACCGCTTTCCTTCTGCTCGGTGCACTCGAGGATGACCTGCACCCTGTTTCCTTTAGCTTTCTTTGCCATAGTCGAAAAAATTAAACAAGGTTAACCAATCCTTTCTCGCGGGCCTCGCGGAGGGTGGCGTCGAGACCGTTCTTCTCGATGATCCTCATGCCCTTGCAGGAAACCTTCAAAGTGATGAATCTCTGCTCCTCCTCGGACCAGAACTTCTTGGTCTTGAGGTTGAGGGAGAAATCGCGCTTGGTGCGCAGC
>JBGUGW010000025.1:0-7296 GCA_045111695.1 Candidatus Cryptobacteroides sp.
GTACCGTGCAGCAGAAGGAAGATGACAAGGAAAGCACCCGTGATGCTCTGGATGAATTTCTTTCCGATGGAGGAGTTGAATATGAACATTTCTAAAGGATTTAATTCATTTTTCGCACAATCGCATTTGCAAATATAGGCTCTTTCTTGCAAGTTTCATAATTTTCCGATAATTTTGTTTCCCTCAAACAGCCACTGAAAATATGTACAGAAGAGTCTTGCTGAAGCTGAGCGGAGAGAGTCTCGGCGGCCCCCAGGGAAAGGGTATCGATGAAAACTGCCTCAACGCATACGCCAAGGAGATAGCCGCGGCGGCCCGCGAGGGTCTCCAGATCGCCATCGTGAACGGAGGTGGCAACATTTTCCGCGGCCTGCAAGGCGTTGGAAAGGGTTTCGACCGCGTCAATGGCGACAAGATGGGCATGCTTGCCACGGTCATCAACTCCCTCGGTCTCGCCATGGCCATCAGGTCACTGGGCATCAAGGCCGAGGTCTTCACCGCCACTCCTATGGAGCCCATCGCGCGCTACTATGTGCGCGAGCACGCGGTGCAGGTCCTCGAAGAGGGCGGCGTCGCGCTGATCGCCGGTGGCACCGGCAATCCTTTCTTCACCACCGACTCCGGCGCCGCGCTGCGCGCCCTCGAGATCGGCGCCGACGCGCTCCTGAAGGGCACGCGCGTCGACGGCGTCTACACCGCCGACCCCGAAAAAGACCCTTCTGCTGTAAAATATGATGAACTGACTTTCACAAAAGCCCTCGCTGACCGTCTGAAGGTCATGGATGCCACAGCATTCGCCCTTTGCGAGCAGGGGAACATGCCAATAGTCGTCTTCAACATGAACGAGCCCGGCAACCTCACAAAGCTCGTCACCGGCGAGAAGGTCGGCACCCTGGTACACGTATAATAATGATTAAAAAGGATAAAGAACATGCTTACTGACAGAGCCAAAGAGATCCTGAACATTGCCGAGGGCAAGATGCAGGACGCCGTGGACTTCCTCGAGGAGGACCTCAAGTCCTACCGCCTCGGAAAGGCCACGCCCGCCATCTTCAACAACGTGATGGTGGACTATTACGGAACCCCCACCCCCCTCTTCCAGGTGGCTTCGATCAACACGCCTGACGCCAAGACCATCGCCATCCAGCCTTGGGAGCGCAACATGATCCAGAAGATCGAGAAGGCCATCCTTGATGCCAATGTCGGCCTGACCCCCGCCAACAACGGCGAGATCATCCGCTGCATCGTCCCCGCCCTCACCGAGGAGCGCAGGAAGGAACTCATCAAGAAAGCCAAGGCCACGGGCGAGAACTCCAAGGTCGTCGTCCGTAACGCCCGCCGCGACGCTGTGGACCTCCTGAAGAAAGCCCAGAAGAACGAAGGCATGTCCGAGGATACTGAAAAGGAGGCCGAGGAGGAGGTCCAGAAGGTCACCGACAAGTTCATCAAGAAGATCGACGAGATCGTCTCCACCAAAGAAAAAGACATCATGACCGTCTAGGCCATGATGCAGATGTTTCAGCAGTAGCTGACAAGGAGTTTGACGCCTGTCCCCCCCGGGACAAGCGTCAATTCTTTTTCGTCCGGGGTTAGGAGAATGGCTTCGCCTTCTCGGAGGGCGGCGCCGTTCACGGTCCCCGCGCCTCCGGCGCAGACGACCGAGAGCCAGCACCCGCCGCCCGGAGCCGGGCAACTGAGCGGCCTGGTGAGCTCGAAGAGCGTCGTCGTGAAGTGGTCGCACTTCACGAGCTCCACCGGCTCGTTCTCCTGCCGCTCGTAATGTGTCCTGTAATCGTCGTAGACCTTATAGTCGATGGCGTCCTTTGCAAGTTCAGTATGCAACTGGCGGGGCTTGCCGTCCAGACCCGGACGATTGTAGTCGTAGATCCTATAAGTAATATCAGAAGTCTGCTGGATCTCGGCCAGATAACATCCTCCGCAGATGGAGTGGATGCGGCCGGATGGTATGAAGAATACATCTCCAGGTGCGACCTCGTAGTCGCCCAAGACGTCAATGATCGTCCCGTCCGTCACGCAGCGCGCATATTCTTCCGGAGTCAATGGTTTCATCAGGCCGGAGTACAGATGCGCGCCCTCGGACGCGCCGATGATGTACCACATCTCGTCCTTGCCATGTCCTCCATGTCTTACTTTAGCAAGCTCATCGCCGGGATGGACCTGGATGCTGAGATCCCTCCTGGCGTCAATAAACTTTATCAGTAAGGGGAACTCCCCGCCATAGACCTCTGTCAAAGTCTTGCCGGCGTCAGGACCTTCGGCCACGACGGACTCCGAACCGGGCACTCCGGAGAGCACCCAGTCCTCTGTCCCCCATACCAGGGTCTTGCGTATCGGCTCGAATCTGTACACTAGATAAGCGGTTCAGCAGTCATGGCGGCCGGCTGAGGGATGCCCATCAGCTTGAGGATGGTCGGAGCGACGTTGCAGAGCGCACCGTCCTTGACGGCCTTGACCTCGTCACCGGCATTGATCACCACGAACTGAACGGTGTTCAGCGAGTGGGCGGTGTTCGGGCTGCCGTCGGCGTTGACCTCGAAGTCGGCGTTGCCGTGGTCGGCGGTCAGCAGCACGACATAGTCGTGCGCGATCGCCTCCTCCACCACGCGGCCGACGAGTTTGTCGATGCATGCGACAGTCTGGGTGACGGCGGTATAGACGCCGGTGTGGCCCACCATGTCGCCGTTGGCGAAATTGAGGATGATCATGTCCTCCTTCTCGCTGCGGATGGCGTCGATGAGCTTCTCAGCCACCTCGGGGGCGCTCATCTGCGGCAGCATGTCGTAGGTAGGCACCTTCGGGGAATTGACCAGGATGCGGTCCTCGTTCTCGAAGACGGTCTCACGGCCTCCGTTGAAGAAGAATGTCACATGGGCATACTTCTCGGTTTCGGCGATGCGAAGCTGGCGCTTGCCGGCCTTGGAGACAGTCTCGCCGAGGGTATCCTGCACGAGCTCCTTGTCGAAAAGGATGTGGACGCCCGTGAAGGAAGCGTCGTAAGGAGTCAGGCAGCAGTAATAAAGCGGAATGGTATGCATTCCCTCCTCGGGCATGTCGTTCTGGGTCAGGACATTGGTCAGCTCGCGGGCGCGGTCATTGCGGAAATTGTAGAAGATGATGGCGTCACCCTCCTCGACCTTGGCCAGAGGCTGGCCGGCGGCGTCGGTGACGACGATGGGCTTGATGAACTCATCGGTGACATCGGCATCATAAGAAGCCTGGATGCCCTCGAGCGCGGAAGTGAAGGCAGCGCCCTTACCTTCGACGAGCAGGTCATATGCCTCCTTCACGCGGTTCCAGCGCTTGTCGCGGTCCATCGCGTAGAAGCGGCCGCACACTGAAGCGACCTTGCCGGTCGTCTCGGCCATCTTCTGCTCGAGTTCCGCCACGAAACCCTTTCCGCTGCGCGGATCGGTGTCGCGGCCATCCATGAAAGCATGGACATAGACCTTGTCAAGGCCCTGCTCCTTCGCTACGCGGAGGAACTCGTAGACATGGTCAAGGGAGCTGTGGACTCCGCCGTGGGAGGTGAGGCCCATCAGGTGGAGCTTCTTGCCGGACTTCTTCACATAATCATATACTGCGTTGATCTCCTTGTTCTCCAGGAGCTTGTGCTCGCGGCAGGCGATATTGATCTTGACCAGGTCCTGGTACACGATGCGGCCGGCGCCGAGGTTCATGTGACCGACCTCGGAGTTGCCCATCTGGCCGTCAGGCAGACCTACGTATTCACCGCAGGCCTGAAGGTGGCCGTAAGGATATTTCGCACGCAGGGCGTCGATGTTGGGAGTGCCCTGGGTCCAGATCGCGTTGGAGTAGTCGTGACGGCCTTCGCCCCAGCCGTCGAGGATCATGAGAAGTACTTTTCTGTTCATTGTATGGTTTGTTTTTTTGATAATCTTTTATTTGTAGTCTGCAAAGTTACGAAAAAAACAATACTTCCCTTTCATTACTTATGACTATCTTTGCGGCCGATGGCGGGATACATATATACTTTCAGGAAGTTCCTGCGCGACTGGATGCTGATCGTCGGCATGCTGGTCGGGGCCGGCGCATACATCGCATATCATGCGATGCCCACGCTGCACGGCGCCGGCCCGGTGCTGGAGGCCGTCTGTACGCACCTCCAGCCTATTCTGCTGTTCGCCATGTTGTTCCTCAGCTTCTGCAAGATAGAGCCCCAGCAGATGCGACCTCACCGCTGGCAGGCCTGGCTGCTGCTTATCCAGGCCGTGCTGTTTACGGGGCTCGCGCTGCTGCTGGTATGGGCCCTCCGCTCGGACGGCGCGTTCGCGCACCGCATCGCGGAGTCCCGTATCCCCATCGAGTCGGCCATGCTCTGCCTGATATGCCCGACCGCCACGGCCTGCGCCGTGGTCACGGGCAAGCTCGGCGGCAACATGGCCGGGGTTGTGACCTACACCATCCTGATCAACATCGTCGTGGCCTTCCTTGTGCCCCTGATGATTCCCCTGTTGTACCCCATGGGCGGAATGAGTTTCGGAATGGCATTCAGCAAGATACTTGCTAAGGTCTTCCCCCTGCTCATCATGCCCTGCGTCACCGCGTGGATCGTGCGCTATCTCTTCCCGAGGCTGCATAAGCGGCTTCTCGCCTACACCGACCTATCATTCTACATCTGGGCATTCTCCCTGACGCTCGCCATCGCGATGAGTACCAGGGCCGTCGTCCACAACGAAGGCGCTCCCCGGCTCCTGCTGGCAATTGCGCTCGTTTCGCTGGTCTGCTGCATCTTCCAGTTCTGGGTCGGCAGAGCCATCGGCTCGAACTACGGCTGCCGCGTCAGCGCCGGCCAGGCCCTCGGCCAGAAGAACACCGTCTTCCAGATCTGGATGGGCTATACGTTCATGGATCCGGTCACCTCGGTCGCCGGCGGCTTCTACAGCATCTGGCACAACTGCTTCAACACCTGGCAGCTCTACCGCCGCCGCAAGTCCCTCGAGGCCGCTTCCGGCAAATAACCCGCAGTTTGCGGACGAAAATGGCCGAACGAGCCGGAAAAAGTCGTAACTTAGTGGAAATTAGCGGACAATCTACCAAAATACCACTCATACTATGCACTTCAAATCATTTTTCGCCGCAGTCATAGCGGTCGTGGCCCTGGCCGGATGCAAGACGGCCAATCCCGTACTGGACATCGAAGGAGGAAAAATCCAGGGAGTCGAGAGCTCCGTCAAGGGAGTATTGATCTACAAAGGCATCCCGTTCGCGGCGCCACCCGTCGGCGACCTGCGCTGGAAGGAGCCGCAGCCGGTCGTGCCGTGGGAGGGCGTGAAGGTCGCCGACACCTACGGCGACGGCGCCATGCAGGCCCCGCACGACTCGTCCAACCCCTGGACCAGCGAGTTCTACTGGCAGGATCCGCCTTTCAGCGAGGACTGCCTTTACCTCAACATCTGGACTAAAGCGGCAGGCAAACCGCAGAAGAAACTGCCCGTGGCACTCTGGATCCATGGCGGTGCCTATACCGGCGGCTGGGGCTATGAGCCCGAGTTCGACGGCAAGGTCTGGGCCGAGAAAGGCGTGGTCCTCGTGACCATCAACTACCGCCTGGGCATCTTCGGATTCATGACCCATCCTCTCCTTTCCGCGGAGAGCCCGCACGGAGTCTCCGGCAATTACGGCATCCTTGACCAGATCGCCGCCCTGAAGTGGGTACACAACAATATCGCGGCCTTCGGCGGCGACCCCGACAACGTCACTATCCTCGGCCAGAGCGCCGGCGCAGGCAGCGTCAAGACGCTCGTCAGCTCGCCGCTCACCGACGGCCTCATCAGCAAGGCGATCATCCAGAGCGGCGGCGGTGTGAACGAGCGTGCCACGACCGCCCCCCAGGTCAACCAGATGGAAGTCCAGGGCAATGCCTGGAAACAGCTCTTCGACTGGGCCGGATATGATACTCTCGAGAAGATGCGCGCAGCATCCACCGACGAGGTGTTCGGCCTCTCGGCCCGCTACACCGCCGAGACCGGCGAGCGCATCCGCCTCTCCACCTCCCCCATCGTTGACGGCTATGTTTCCAAGGAGAGCTTCGATGTCGCCGCCCTAAACGGGCGCATCAAGGACATCCCGTACATGATCGGCTTCACCCGCGACGACATGGGCTCCAACGGCCCGGCGGTCGACAAGTTCTGCGAACTGCGCTACGCCGCCGGCAAACCGGCCTATTCGTACCAGTTCGCGCACGCGCTCCCGGACGACGAGGCCGGTTCGCACGACATGAAGGGAGCGTTCCATTCGTCAGAGCTCTGGTTCATGTTCAAGTCGCTCGACCGCAGCGACCGCCCGTTCACCCAGGCAGACTGGGACCTCGCGGAGCACGTCATCAGCTGCTGGTCCAATTTCGTCAAGACCGGTGATCCCGGCGAAGGATGGAAAGCCTGGACCCCCGACGCCCCCGACTACATGGTCTTTAACCTCAATGAGGACAATACCAAGGACGCCTCGGCAATGGGCAAACCTCTCCAGCGAGGGCAATAAAAAAAAAAAGGTCTGCAAATCTGCAGACCTTTTTTAATCAACTATTTCAGCCCGCGGCCGCGGAGGAAGGCCTCCGAATCGGGCTGGCGGCCGGCGAACTGCTCGTAGAGCACCATCGGCTCCTCGCCGCCGCCTTTCTCAAGGAAGGTCTGGCGGAACTTCTTCGCCATGTCGAGGTCCCAGACGCCGTTAGGACTCTTCTCGAAGAATGAGAAGGCATCCTTGTCCAGCACCTCAGACCACAGGTAGCCGTAATAGCCGGCGCTGTAGCCGCTGGAGAAGATATGGTTGAAGTAGGTGGTGCGGTAGCGGGGGATGATCTCGTCGATCAGGCCCATCTCCTTGCACACCTTGGCCTCGAACTCATCGATGTCGATGCCCTCGATGCTTGAGAGTTCGTGCCACTTCATGTCGAGGATGGAAGCGGCGCAGAGCTCGGTGGTCATGAAGCCCTGGTTGAACTTCGAGGCGGCCTCGATCTTGTCCACAAGTTCCTGCGGGATGACCTCGCCGGTCTGGTAGTGGACAGCGTACTTGGCGAGAAGTTCGGGCTGGAAAGCCCAGTTCTCGTTGAACTGCGAGAAGGTCTCGACAAAGTCGCGGGCCACTGAAGTACCGCTCACGGAAGGATAGTGGCACTTGGTCAGGAATCCGTGCAGGGCATGGCCGAACTCGTGGAAAGCGGTCTCCACCTCATCGACGGTCAGCAGTGCAGTGCCGTCCTCGTCAGGTGACGAGAAATTGCAGACATTGACGATGATGGGACGGACTTCCTTG
>JBGUGW010000026.1:0-5316 GCA_045111695.1 Candidatus Cryptobacteroides sp.
TCCCGGAAGAGACCACCACGACCTGCCGGTCCCCGTACTGGGGAGCAGAGAACTTCGGGGCCTTGAATTCGGATGAGACCGCCGAAACGGTGTAACTGCCGGAAGGAAGCGAAAGCGACTCGGGCGAGTCGCCGTACTTGCCGTTGTACAGTTCCTTCCCTCCGGCATCAAGGATGGTCAGGAGGAAATCGTTGGTATCAGGAATCTCGTGAGAGGCACGGGTACTGAAGAATACGTCTTCAGAGAAATGAATAATGAGACGGCCCTGGGACCGTTCTGGAATGAACGCCTCGCATGAAGCCAGGAAGCAAGCGAGGACAAAGACTGCAAACAGCGGGAAACAGGGATTCTTCATAGCCATGTATAAGTTTAAGTCCAAGGCAAATCTATGAAGAATACAGACACGCGGCATACAAAAAGACGATTATCTGCACCTCGCGGAAGAATCTGTATGAGACGGTATGTTTTTATAGGCGGCAAAAATTTTCACGGGGCAATCGCATCACTGCGACCGCCCCGCTACTTAACCTAAACTTAAACTATGAAAAACTTCGGTGTAAAATTAGTCATTCAAATCTAATTCGCAAAGCTTTTCAGAGAAAATTTACACTTTTTCTACTTTTTTTTATCAAAATGGATATATAAAACCATTTTTTAGTACCTTTGAAGTACCATTGAGAAAAATAGGGCAGTGTTTTTAAACCTTATTACCACATAGCTGTCAAACATGTCAGATCCACCCATACGGATGGGTTGCGTAACAAAAACATAATTTTTAATCCTAAAAATCATGAAGAAATTTTTGATGATTCTTATGGCGGCCGGCATGATGCTCTTCGCAGGTATGTCCTCCGCCAGCGCACAGGGCCCGGGCGGATTCAGCTTCGATCCCGATGAGATGGCTAAAATGCGCGTCGAGCAGATGAAACAGAGCCTCAAGCTCAATAAGGACCAGGAGACCAAGCTCACCGCCCTGTTCAAGAAGCAGAGCGAGGAGATGGCCAAGATGTTCGAAGGCGGCGGAATGCCTGACATGAGCAAGATGCAGGAGAACATGAAGAAGCAGGACGAGGAGATCAAGAAGATCCTCACCGCTGACCAGTACAAGGCTTACTCCGAGGAGCAGCAGCGTATGAGGGAACAGTTCGGAGGAGGCGGATTCTAGTCTTCCGACGAATTGTCTTGACACCTGATAAATCCCCGGAAACATTCGTTTTCGGGGATGTTTTTTACCCGTCTCCATCCGTTTTTGGAAAATAATGGATATATTAGCACGATTTTGGCCTTCCAAACCGACGCATTGATGAAACGAACGCTTGCCGCCGTCATACTTACGCTCATCGTCGTTACTACTTTCGCCCAGGACAAGGTGAAGCACGGATTCAATTCCGTCCCCTACCCTGTGATCGGGTTCAGTGACGACCTCGGCATCCAGTACGGCATCAACTACACGTTCTTCGACTACGGCGACGGATCCATTTTCCCCAATTACAGGCATAAGGCAGTCGTGGAGCTTTCGCGCTACACGAGGGGCCAGACCGCCATCAAGCTTACATACCAGTCGGCATATCTCATTCCCGGCATTCGCTTCTCTTTCGCCCTCGCGTACAACATGAACCCGATGTACCATTTTTACGGGTTCAACGGTTCCGCTACTCCTGTCAACCGTTCGCTGGACCGCAAGAAGGGGGTCGCATTTTATGACATAGACAGGAAGTTCTTCCGTGCCGTGGCGACCTTCCAGGGAAGTATATTGGATGAACTGGACTGGGCCGCAGGCGTCAATTTCCTGTCCTACCACATAGGCACCCTCAATCCCAAATACGGGTACGACCCGCAGAACTCCCTATACAACCATTATGTCGAGTCAGGAGTCATCCGTCCTGACGAGGCCGAAGGAGGCAATGTCCTGGAATTCAATGCAGGACTGGTATATGACACCCGTAATGCAACCTCTATCCCTTCCAAAGGCATCTGGTCCGAGCTTTACCTGACATATGCCCCCGACCTTTTCGGGACTGGATACCATTATAACCGCATCAGCGCTCACTTCCGGCACTATGTGGGCATCCTGGACAACGACAGGCTGACCTTCGCATATCATCTGGCGTATCAGGGAATCATCGGAGGAGAGCCTCCATTCTATGTCCTTCAAAACATCACCTCCCTGGTGGTGAACAAGACGGTCAACGAAGGTCTTGGCAACAAGAATACCATCCGCGGAACGCTATACAACAGGTTCATAGGCAAAAGCTATGTCTGGGCCAATTTCGAGACCAGGATCAAGCTTTTCAGCTTCATCACCCACAACCAGGCGTTCTATATCGCAACGAACCCCTTCTTCGACTGCGGTGCCATCGTCACGCCGTTCCGGCTGGGAGCAGAGAGGGGCAGCTCAATGTATCAGGATGCGACCAAGTTCCACGGGAGTTTCGGATCCGGAC
The DNA here is from genome assembly GCA_045111695.1 of Candidatus Cryptobacteroides sp. Classification (GTDB taxonomy): domain Bacteria; phylum Bacteroidota; class Bacteroidia; order Bacteroidales; family UBA932; genus Cryptobacteroides. The sequence continues at coordinate 2,445 of JBGUGW010000026.1, forward strand.
TCAAACTCGTGATGAACCGCAACTTCATCATGTCGGTCGAGGTGGCAAGGCCGCTCAACCGTGACGATGGCCGCTTCGGCCTCATCATGGGATCCAACTATCTCTTCTAGAAATGTTTAACCCTTTTGCTCAGGACGCATCTTGGCGTATTTGAGCAGGATGGTCTTGGGCTCCGGATAATCGTCGAAAGCGATTTTGGCCTTGAGCTCGGGGAATTCTCCCGTAATGTCCAGTATGCGGCCAGGGCCGAAACGATTGTGCTCTATCCTCTGCCCGATACTGAAATCACGCATCGGCGAAGGGACAAACGTCGCCTCGTCGTAGCGCTGGGTCGGCGCAGCGGGCACAGGGTGCCTGGACGGCACCGACGGCGCAACCGGGCGCGACGGCGCTGAAGGACGCGCAGGGCGCTGGGCAGGGATATATTTCACGGAAGACGAGCCGCCGTAGCGGTATTGTCCATTTGCGCCGGCATCGCGTCCACCATAGCCGAATGTGCTTCCTGAGGCCCCGCGACCGAAACGGGAGCCGAAGCCACCGAAACCGAAGCCGTAACCGCCGTCGTCATCGTCGTCCATTTCCCTGTCCGTCAATGGATTGGCCAGGTATTTCTGATCGATCTCGCGGATGAAGCGGCTGGGAGAATTGGACTCGTGCCGGCCGTTGCGCATGCGGGTGGTTGCGAAGGACAGGGCGACCGCCTTCTTGGCCCGTGTCACTGCCACATAGAAAAGGCGCCGTTCCTCCTCGATCTCGAAGGACGAGGAGAGCATGTTGGCTGAAGGGAAGAGGTTCTCCTCCAATCCGGCTATATAGACATAAGGGAACTCAAGGCCCTTGGCGGAGTGGGCTGTCATGAGGGCGACCTTGTTGTTGGTATCCTCCTCTTCCGCCATATCCACGTTGCTCAACAAAGAAATATTCTCCAGGAACTCACCCAGCGTTACGATTGGTATCTGGCGGCGGGAGTCTGCCTCCGGAAACCGTGCCACCCTCGGCATCGTAAGAGGGGGGGACCCAAGCTCGCTTGGGGGGGGTCCGAAGGACGTTTCAGGAGACAGACTCCCGTCGCCGATCTCCTCTAACTCAGCTAGATACTCGTTCTGGCGATCCTCGACGAAACCGGCGACGCTGTTGACCAGTTCCTCGACATTGGATGCGCGGGAGATGCCCTCGATGGAAGTATCCGCCTTGAAGAAGGCATAAAGCCCGGACTTGTCGGCTATGCTCCTCGCCATGTCAAGCGCATCGGTCGTCCCTGCCTTCGCAGCCAGGGAATTGATCATGTAGCAGAAAGAACTCAGCTTGGCTGCCGCGGCTGCCCGTAGGCCATGCTCCTGAAGGTCAGGAGCATAGACGGCCTTGAAGAGCGACACTCCATGCGCGCGGGCCGCAGCGGCAAGCGCCTCCATCGAGGTGTCGCCGATGCCACGCGCCGGCTTGTTGACCGCGCGCTTGAACGACTCGTCGTCGTGGGGATTCACCACAAGCTTGAAATATGCCATCATATCCCGGATCTCAGCCCTCTCGAAGAAGGAATTGCCAGAATAGATCATGTACGGGATGTTGCGCTTGCGGAGAGCCTCCTCAATGGCGCGCGACTGGGAATTGGTGCGGTACAGCACCGCAAAGTCCTCATACTGCGCGCGTTCCTCACGCATCCGGTCCAGTATTCCGCTTGTGATCTGGACGGCTTCCTCCTGCTCGGTATACGAGCGGATGAGGCGTATCTTCTCGCCCTCCTCCCCTACGGCATAACACTCCTTCGGGATGCGGTTCTCATTCTTGGCGATCAGCGAATTGGCTGCGCCAACAATGACTTGGGTGGAACGGTAGTTGCGTTCGAGCCTGAAGACCTTGCACTCGGGATAGTCCTTACGGAAACTCAGGATGTTTTCGACCTTGGCACCGCGGAAAGCATAGATCGACTGCGAGTCGTCCCCGACGACGCAGATGTTGTGGTGCGGTTCAGCCAAACGCTTGAGTATCAAATACTGGGCAAAATTGGTATCCTGATACTCGTCCACCAGGATATACGAGAAACGGCCCGAAATCTCCTCCAGGGCCTTGGGGTGGTCCCGGAGCAGTATGTTCATGTTCAGCAGGATGTCGTCGAAATCCATCACGCCTGAAGCCTTGCAGCGTTCGGCATACCGAGTGAAGATGTCGCAGATCTTCGGCTTCTTGGACCTTGTATCATTCGCCACCAGATTGGGGTCGGAGCGGTACTTCTCGGCGGTGACGAGGTTGTTCTTGGCGAGGGAGATGCGCGCTAGCACCTCCCTCGGCTTGTACAACTTGTCATCAAGGCCGAGGTCCTTCAGGCAGGCCTTGATGGCGCTGATCGAATCGGAGGTGTCGTAGATGGTGAAATCCCGGGGATAACCCAGGTCGGAAGCATACTCCCTGAGGAAACGGATGAACACGGAATGGAATGTCCCCATGTACAGGCGGCGGGCCAGTCTCTCCCCCACCATCACGCCTATGCGCTCCTTCATCTCCCCCGCCGCTTTCTTGGTGAAAGTCAACGCGAGGATACGGTCCGGCTCGACGCCGAGCGCCAGTATGTGCGCGATCCTGCAGGTCAGCACCCTGGTCTTGCCCGACCCTGCGCCTGCGACTATCAGCACCGGTCCTTCCACACAGGCTGCAGCTCTCTTCTTCTCACTGTTCAGCCCCTCTAAGACAGCATTCACTTTGTTCTCCATAATTACCACAAAATTACTAAAAAATACGTATCTTCGCATCGCATTCTGTAAATACTCAAACTAGTTACTCATAATGTCAAACAACATCGTTTTGAAAAAAGGCCTGAACATCCCCCTGGCGGGTGTTCCGGCCCTCTCAGTCAAGAGAACGATATTGCCGGACA